>JAVVFN010000100.1:0-5614 GCA_032250645.1 Methanomicrobiaceae archaeon
GAGGCCCCCGCCCCCGCCCTCCTCATCCGGGATCTCACCGCAGCCGGCGCAGGCCAGGAGGACGGCCAGCACCAGCGCGACTGCATATCCTGAGAGTTTCGGCATCATTGATCAGGGGTTAAGATATCCCAGTATATATGCCTTTACGCTTTAGATTGAGTCAATCTTCAATTCTAAGGGCAGGATAAGAGAATCTGCTGATTATTCGGCAAGATAACGCCGGATGATTCCCTCATAGATGGTGGTGGCGGCATACAGGTTTTCGATCGAGACCCGCTCGTCGATTCCGTGGAGGGTGCGGATCTCGCCGGGACCGTACTCGACGCAGGCAAAGCCTGCTTTCCGGAGGAACCTGGAATCACTCGCCGCCCACTGCACAATCGGACTTGCGGGCTTGCCATAAAATCTGCCGACCTCCTCGCAGGTGGTGCGCACAATGAACGACTCGGCAGGGGTATAGCTCGGAGCGGCAATGCTCTGCGGGATCAACTCTCCGCGTGGGGCATGGTCCTGAATATCCTGCACCAGCCGGGCCACATCGCATCCCCACGGTACCCGGAGATCCAGCTCGAGGGTACACTTCTGCGCCACGATATTCGCCTTCTCCCCTCCCTCGATCCTCCCCGGGTTGTAGGTGATGGAGTGAAGGACCTTCTCGATCCCATCAATCCCATAGACCTCTCCCAGCACCTCTGCCGACCTTCTCAGGGTCTCCTCCATCTCCCCTTCGGGATCATATACCCTGGCATTGAGGGTCTTTAAGTGGTCGAGGAGTGCATACGCCTCCATGATGGCACTCACACCAATGTGGGGATACAGTGACCCGTGACCGGGCTCCCCGGAAAATTCGACCCTGATCTGGCAGAGGCCTTTCTGGCCATTGAGGGGGTGAAGGGCGGGTGTCGGCTCGGCGATGAGGCAGTCGCAGGGGGTGATCATGTGCTTTGCGAGCAGGTCCCTGACCCCGAACGCGCCTCCGGTCTCCTCGTCGCAGACAAAGGCGAGGTTCACCGCCGGCTCGACTCCCGTATCGGCCAGCCGCCGGAGCGCCGAGATGATGCACGCCACCCCCCCCTTCATGTCCGTCGCGCCCCTGCCCCATATGTATCCGTTCTGCTCCACGCCGCCGAAGGGGTCCACGCTCCACCCTTCCGCAATGGCGGGCACCACGTCCACATGTCCGCAAAGGAGGAGGGAGTGGTCCGGGTGATCCACCACCAGGTTCCACCGCCCTCCTTTGTTCTTCACGATCGTCGCCGGGATCCCCAGTCCCGAGAGCACGCCTTCCAGGTAACAGATCACCTCGCGCGTGTCACCGGGCGGGTTTTCGCTCCTGATCTTCACCATCTCGGCGCAGTGCCGGGCAGGGTCCATCATATCCTCCTTATGTACTTCGTGTCGCGATAAAAGTGTCAAAGAGTTTCCCGAGCGAGGCGTCCCTGTAGATGCTCGAGAGGAACGGGCGGGAAAAGAACTCTTCGATCATTCCCATGAAGACCGTGCCCGAAATCGGCTTGCGGGTGTCCGGGTCGAGCACGATATTGAAGCTGGTATATCGCGCAGGGCTCTCCTTGTCATATATCTCCTGCCAGAGAAGTGGCAGTGCCTCGAACTTCTCCGGGTGCTTCTCCTTGAGCCAGTTGATGAAGGCCGTAAAATGCGTCCGCTCCCCGACCTGTTCCTCATCGATCCTCCACCGCAGGTACTGCATGTTCATGATATTCCTGACCGACTGGTAATTGAACGAGAGCCCGCAGAGCGTATAGTCGATATGGGCGATCGAGTCAAGGAAATAGAACCAGAGCACCGGATGGAAATCGCTGATATCCTCAAGAATGAGAGATTTTTCGTATAATCGGCGGAGAATGGTGAAATATTCGTTTTCCACGACCATACTCATAGGTGGAGAATAAAGGCAAAAAACATTTCTTCAGTGGCAAATCAGGTGAAGAACGGGCCTCTCCTCCGCACGGCTTCTGCAAAGAGCACCTCCAGCTCCTCGCCCTTTTTGCCCCTGATATCCACGTGGTTGTCATGCCGCAGGAGGCAGGGCTTCAGCTTGCCGTCAGAAGTCACCCGCAGCCGGTTGCAGTACGCGCAGAACTCGGTGTTGTGGAGCGGCCGGACCACTTCGACCTCAGAACCGTCGAGGCAGTACTTCTTACGGTGATGCATCCGGCGGGTGATGATGGTGCGGGAACGCGACTCAAGGTCCTTCTCCAGCAGGTTGACCTCGGCATGGTACGGACAGTCGTTGAACTCCATCAGCTCGATGATCTGCAGGATGAGATCACGGTTGTTCCTGACGAATGCGATAAAGTCCTCCACCTCGTCCTCGTTGATCCCCTTCAGGACCACCATATTGAGCTTGATGGGCGTGAGCCCCGCGTCGAGGGCCGACTCCACTCCCGCCAGCGCAGCATCGAGAAGGTCCCGCCCGGTGATCGCCCTGTACCGGTCCGGTTTGAGCGTATCGAGGCTGATGTTCACCCGGGAAAGGCCTGCCTCTTTCAGTTCATGCGCGGATTCGGCCAGGAGGGTGCCGTTGGTGGTCAGGGAGGATTCCATGCTGTCCGGGACCGACCTCACAATCTCTGCAAGGTCCTTTCGTACCAGCGGCTCGCCACCGGTGAACTTGACGCTCCGTATGTCAAATTTTGCCCCGACCCGTATGACTTCGGCAATCTCGTCCGCGCTCATCAGGCTCTTTGGGGCCACCTCGCCCTCTGCGTGGCAGTAGATGCAGCGCAGGTTGCACTTCGGCGTCAGGCTGATGCGAAGGTTTGAGACGCTCCTGCCAAACGGGTCCTTAAGCCTCGCCATGATCTTCCCTGAAGTTCTTTGCGATGATGTACACCTCGGCACTCCCCCTCCTCGTTGCCCGGGAACGGTATACGCGTACTGACCGGAAATGCTCTTTGACCCGGGCAAGGAACAGGTCGAAGAGCTCGCCCTGGAATGCCTTGATGACGAAATTTCCTCCCGGCTTTAAGGTCCTGCGGGCAAAATTGAGGGCGGATTCGGCAAGATCCATTGCCCTCGCCTGGTCATAGCTCTTCTGGCCGCTGAGCTTGGGGGATGCATCGCAGAGGATCACGCTCGCCACCCCTACCGCATCAAGGATACGCTCACGTACCTCTGTTTCGGTGAAGTCACCCTGGATGGTGATGACCCTCTCAAGCGGGGCGATGAAGGAGAGGTCCACACCCACGATGGTCCCGCCGGAGAGTTCCCGTGCCACCTGCAGCCAGCTCCCGGGCGATGCCCCGAGGTCAACGATGGTATCGTCGTCCCTGATGATGGAGAAACGCTTCTCTATCTCCAGGAGCTTGTATGCCGCACGGGACCGGTACCCTTCCTGCATCGCACGTGCATAATACCGGTCCGCTCTCCATTCGTTTCCCATTGTTGATATTCCCCAAAATGCGCGTTACTTTAGAATAAAGACATCTGTTTTCGTAAAAAATATGCATACATACAGGTAATAGACTTATGTTAAGGGGTAAAGATGTTCAAGGCAACAATTAACGCGGATATTTTCGGGGAATCCATCGATGCAATCTCGGCCCTTGTTACCGAATGCCGGCTCCATGTGGGGCCCGATGGGGTGCACACCCGGGCGGTGGATACTGCCAATGTCGCCATGGTCTCACTGGAGCTGAAACCGGCTGCCTTCGCCACCTACGAGGCGACCGCCGGCGAGCTCGGGATCGATATCGCAAAGATGAAAAATATCATGGGAATGATGGGGAAGGGGGATACCCTGACCATGCATCTCCCCGACGGCGGCCACAAGATGGAGCTCTCCTTCGGCGGGTACAAGTACTCCATTACGCTCCTTGATGTCAACACCATCAGGAAGGACCCAAACCCTCCGACCATCGAGCTCCCCGGGAAGGTCATTCTCCCCGGTCCCACGCTCAACAATGCGATCAAGGCCGCCTCGGTCATCTCCGATAAGATGGCGATGGGGATAGACCCCAAGGAGAAGCTCGTATATATCGAGGCAGAAGGAGATACAGACCAGATCAGGCTGGATCTTTCAGGTGACGAACTCCTGGGGCTGGTCCCTGCAGAGGCCCGTTCACTCTTCTCGCTCGACTACCTAAAGGACATGGGGAAGGTCATGGGACGGACCGAGAAGGTGGAGGTCAACCTGGGCATCGATCACCCCGTGAAATTTGGGTTTGATATCGCTGATGGGAACGGACATGTGGAGTACCTCCTTGCCCCGCGCATCGAGGCTGATTGATGGCAGTTGTCCTGGATAAACAGGATTTTGCTAAATACCCTTTTTTAAAAGAAGCGCAGGACGCAATCAGCGCAAATGCCTATTCGCTCGAGAGCCTGCTGAAGGACGGACCCCGGGGATTCCTCATCGAGAAGGCGACGCGCCGCGTCATGCAGGCGCTCTCTTTCCCCCGGGACGGGCTTGATTCAGGCTTCGATTTCCCGGAGGGCGAGGTGATCAGCTATGCCCTCGCGCGCGTGATCGTCTCCTGCATGGACGACCGGACCGTGATCGACCGGCTGGCACGGTACGAGGCGGTGCGCGCAAGCCAGTTCCTCCAGAACGAGCCGGCCGCAAAGAGGCGTTACGTGGCAGAACAGATCGGATTTGACCCCGATTCCCGGACGCTCCCGGTCACGGCGTATGTGGAACTGACCGCCGGTCTCCGCGAACAGAAGTGGAGGCTGGTCAACCGTGAGGTGAACAGGGGGAACGTGGCCCTCGAGCCAGAGGAGCGGGACGACCTCCTGAGGGAACGCCTCCGACTCATCCTTGCCCGCCAGCTCCCACTGAAGATCCCCTCCCATCTCTGTGAACGCCTCACGGCCGCGATGGAGCGAATTCGCGCTGCCTTCCAGGAGGTACTCATGGAGGACTTCGGGGAGGTGGAGGAGGAGTGTTTCCCGCCCTGCATCAATGCGTTGATCGATGCAATCACGAGAGGCACCAATATCCCTCATACCGGGAGGTTCGCTCTCACGGCATTTCTTCACTCCATCGGGCTCACTTCCCTCCAGATCATCGAGGTCTTCACAAGGGCCCCCGATTTTGACGTGGAACGGACCACCTACCAGGTCGAGCACATCACGGGCAGCAGCGGGACCGAGTATACGCCGCCTTCCTGCGCCACCATGAAGACCTACGGGCTCTGCGTCCACCGCGACGCCCTCTGCGAGCATGTCAGCCATCCGCTGAATTACTACCGGACGAAGAAAAAGAAGGGAAAGAAGGCTGCTACTGGCTCGGACGTTCAACAAACTGAAACCCGGCAGCAGCCATCACAATGATAAAGAGGGCGATCGCGGCCAGGTATGCGTAGGCCTCATTCAGGGGAAGCATTGGCAGGATGACGAGGCACACGATAAACAGGAGAACGCTCCCGACCGTGATCCCGGCATCACGCATCCGGTGATCCATACCTATCATCTTCTCCGGGGCAGGAAAAAACACTATTGTTTGAGATTCGGTTTGGTTCTTTGCTGACGGGGGCTCTGCCCCCGGCCCCCGCACAGGATAAAGCCCTGGCTAGAAGTCTTCGATGATACACGTCAAGGGGGACAATCCTGTCGTCGGGGGAGGGTTCGGGAGGGGGCGGCAGTCCTC
>JAVVFN010000101.1:0-5606 GCA_032250645.1 Methanomicrobiaceae archaeon
CCGCCGAAGCGGCGCGGGAGAAGAAGGAGCGGGTGCTCCGGCGATTAATCTAGCGGTTTTCTCGCAGCAGCGCAGATATTGTAGGCCAGGTAGGGGATCCGCTTCTCGATGAAGGGCTCGACCTCCTTGGTGATCCGGAAGAGGATCTCGCCGGCGTCGAGGTGGGCGAAGGAGTGGCGCCGGACTTTGATCTCGGCAAACCCCGCACCGGAAAAGAGGGACTCGACCTCGTCCTCGTTGTAATAGTGCTCGCCAAAGTTCGCCATCCCCGGGCGCCCGGCCCCGAGGTGCTCGCCCACCGTGTAGATCAGGGGCACGAGCGAAGTGAAGAGGTTCCTGCCCAGCGTGCAGACCGAGATGGTGCCGCCGGGTTTGAGCACCCGGTAGGACTCGGCGAGGAACCGCTCGGGGTGCTGGAGGTAGCTGAAGGTGAGGAGGGAGGCGACCGCATCGAAGGTCCCGTCCGCGAACGGGAGCACCTCGGCGGTCCCGTGGGCCACCTCCGCCCCGGGGCACCGGTCCCTCGCCCGGAGCAGCATGCCGCGGCTGATATCGAGCCCCACCGTCCCTCCGCCCTGCGCAAGGTACCGGTGCATGAAGAGGCCGGTCCCGCACCCCACGTCGAGGAGGAAGGCCCCCTCCGGGAGGCGGCGGATCACCGCGTCGGAGAGGTGGCGGTAGTACTCCTTCCCGTGCCGCTCGTTGTACTTCTGGTCATAGACCCTCGCCACCTCGTCGTAGTGGTCCTGCACCTTTCTCAGGGGCCCACCCCCTTCTGCAGGCGGGCGAGCAGGGCCATGACCTGTACGAACTCGCTGCCTGCATGGGAGAGGCGCCAGTCGGCATCGGCGAGCGCGAGCACCACCTCCGGGAGCGGGTACTCCCTCCGGGCCGCGAGCCCGAGCTCCTCCACCAGCTCGGGGCCGGTAAGGCCGTCGTCGTACATCAGGGTCTCCGCGAGCCTTTTTGAGACCTCCCAGTTCCCTTCTTTCATCGAAAGAAGCAGCGTCTCGGCGATGGTGCCCGTCTCGCGCCCGATCACCTCCGGGCTGTCGGGTGCCTTTCCGGTGGTGGCGGCGACCTGGAGCAGGGTGACCGCACGCCTAAGATCGCCCCCCGCCGACTGGGCGATGAGCTCGAGGTCGTCGGGGGAGACCGTGCCGGAGCGCCCCTCTGCGTCCAGGACGGACTCGAGGTGTGCGATGGTCAGACCGGGAGGGACCGGGGAGAAGAAGAGGGGGAGGCAGCGGGAGCTGATGGCCGGGATGATCCCGCTCTGGTTCCGGGCGCAGAAGATGAACCGGCAGGTCCGGCTGTAGGTCTCCATGATCCGCCGGAGCGCCTGCTGGGCCTCGAAGGTGAGGGAGGCGGCATCTTCGAGCACGATGAGCTTGAACTCGGCGTCGAGGGGCTTTAAGGAGGCGTACCACCTGATGATGTACTTGACGTTGGCAATCAGGCTCGCACCCTTCCGGTAGAGGTGGGAGAAGCGCTCCTCGGCCTCCAGGTACTGCTTGCCTGCGGCAAAGAGGAAATGGACATTGAGGAAGGTCGTGTTCTCCTGCCAGTAGTCGCCGTACAGCGTCCGGGCCAGGCACTCGACACTCGCGCTCTTGCCGGTCCCGTGCGGCCCGGAGAGAAGGAGGTGGGGGACGTTCCGGGCTTCTGCAAACGACCGGAGCCGCCTTGTCACCGCGTCCTGCCCCAGGACCTCCTCAAACGTCCGGGGGCGGTACTTCTCAATCCAGAGCATGCGCAAGCCTCCGCATCATGGCATCGATCGCCTCCCGCAGGAGAAGGGTATTGTCATGGGAGGAGATGAGCGCTGCCCTTTCGCCTTCGGAAAGCGAGCCGCAGGCGCGGGTGATCTCGGGGAGGGCGCGGGTCAGCTCGTCCACGATGGTCAGGGTGGCGGTGCGGGCGGTCCGCGAAAGCGGGTTTAAGTCCACCGTGATCACGTCCTTTCCCATGGCCCGCAGGGCCCCGCACCGGTCGCCGTCCTCGAGCGGGACGAAGACGAGGTCGGCCGCCCCGATGCCGCGGGCGAGGCAGAGCCCGCGGTCGTGGGAGAGAGGAAGGAGCCGCTCAGGCTTCCCTTCGAGGACGCTGGCGCCCTCCGAGGAGAGGAGCCGTACGATCTTCCCGATCCGTTCGGGGGAGCGGTGGAAGAGGTTCACCTCCACCGCGGCGTGGCAGGCACGCTGGAGCTCTGCCACCTCGCGGGCGGCGAGGGCCGCGGTGTTCCCGTTCACCGAGATCACCGGGCGCTTTGCCGCAAGGAGCATGGCGGCGGCGCACCGCTCGGCGCAAAGCGCGCTCTCCGTCGTCACCTCGCCGAGGAGGTAGTCGAACGCCTCCCCCCGCCCGTGTGCGGCGAGCCCTTCGGGCACCACGATCCCTTCGCGGGCGCACCGGGCGATCCGCTCCCGTGCAATGAGCGAGCGGTAGCGCGGGTGGTCGGCCGGGATCATGAGTTCATCTCCAGCAGGCGGAACCCCTCGCGGGAGACCGACATCTTCCAGACCTCCCCGAACTCTTCGAGCACTGCCGATGCATCCTTCCCGCACGCAAAGACGCCCTCGCCGAGCATGGTCATGCTTGCCGGGATCCCGGAGGAGTCGCAGGCATCGAGGATCCTCGCCACCGCAGGGGTGATGATTCCTGATCCTTCGGCAAAGGCCCGGGAGTCGCGGAAGAATGCCTGCATGCTCTCCGGGCACCCCGCCGGGAATGCGGACGCGATCCGGGCCATGAGTGCATCGTCGCCGAGGACAGCGGGGCTGGCGAGCGGCCCCGTGCTCACGGCGGCGATCACGGTCCCCCTCGACTGCGTCCTCCGTATCCCTGCATCGATCCCCGGGCCGAGCCGGCAGGCCATCCCGCCCCCCTGGCAGGCCGCGACATCCCCGAGGCCCGTCCGGTGGACGATCTCGGCCTCGTGGGCGAGCGATGCGATCTGGGGGCGGGTGAGCCCGAGCGAAAGAAGTGCGGAAGCGGCGGTGATGGAGGAGAGGAGGGCCGCGGCGGAGAGGCCGAACCCCGCCCCGATGGGGAGCCGGCACTCGGTGGTCACCTCCGCCACGGCCCCCATCCGGGCAAGCACGTACTCGAGCGGCGGGGAGTGGCGATCCTCGAAAATCACGCTCCCGTCGTGTGCGACCCTCCGGACCAGTACACGTGGTGCATCCGACTCCCGTGCCGTGGCACGCACCCCCTCGGAGATGACGATCCCCGCCCCGGCACTCCCGGTCAGCGCCGCGCTCTCTCCCACCATGCGCCGGAACGACCCGGAGATGTGGCCCGGGCAGAAGGCTACCGCAGTGCGGACCATAGGGCGGCGGCAACCTCCTCCTTGCTCCCGGAGACTTCCCTGCGGGAGGAACGGGTGAGGATGACAAAGTCACCCTCCCCGGCGCCGAGGACGTCGGGAGTGTTCATCACCACGCATGCGGCCCCCTTCGCAAGGAGCGCCTCGGCGGCCGCCTCCTCGTCCCGGCCGAGCTTGAACGCCGCCACCCGGGGACCTCCCCGCCCGATCACCTCGTCGATGATCTTGGGGAGCGGTTGGAGGGTAAGGGTGACCGGCTCACCGCTCGGGATCTTGCCCTTCACCCGTTCAGGGGCAAAGTCCGAGACCGCCGCGGCGCTCACGTAGAAATCGAATGCCCGCTTTGCAAGAAGGCGGTGGACGGCATCGCGCATCTCGTTTGCGCTTGAAGTGGCCACGTTCTCCACACAGGGGACGGGCTCTCCGGCGTGGACGACCGTCACCTCCGCGCCCAGCCGGAAGGCCCCAAGCGCGATCTCGCGTCCCATCAGCCCGCTCGACCGGGTGGTGAGGACCCGGACATCGTCCACCGGCTCAGCGCAGGGCCCCGCGGTCACCAGCACCCGTGTCCCTGCGAGGGGCCGATCCATGCAGGCACGTTCGGCGTGCAGCACGATCTCGTCAAGCCTTGCGATCTTCGCCTTCCCCTCCTCGATGCGGGGAGGGACGAGGGTGATCCCCCATGCGGGAAGCGCTGCGAGCGCCTCCCGTACTTTCGGGTGGCGGTACATCGAATGGTGCATGGCCGGGACGAGGATGACGGGCATCCCCCGCCCGATAGCGGTGGTGGCAAAGGTGGTGACCGGCGTATCGTCGATCCCCGCCGCGATCTTGCAGAGGGTGTTGGCGGTGCAGGGGGCGATGAGGAGCAGGTCTGCCTCTCCCCCCTCCCCGCAGTGCCGGACGTGCTCTACCATCCCCGAGATCCGGGTGATCGAAGGTGCGCCGCAGGCATAGGTGATCGCGTCAGGGTGCATGATCCCGCATGCGGCCCCGCTCATCACCCCCACCACAGAGGCCCCGCGCCTCCGCAGCGCGTGGACGATCTTCACGCACTCCACCGCGGCGATGCTGCCGGTGATCCCGAGCACCACCCTCTTTCCTTCCAGCGTCCTCATGCAAGCACCACGTCCCACACCCCGTGCCACCTTCCGGGGGCATACTTCTTTACCTGATGATAGGAGACCGAGGCAGAAAATCCCGCCTGTTCGACGGCTCCGCGTATCCCCTCTTCGTCCTCCCTGCCGACCGCATGTACGTGGAGGACGGTCCCGGGCCCTGCATGCCGGAGGGCATCGCCGATCATCCGCGGGGCGTCAAAATGCCCCATCAGGATCCGGTCGTACACCCCCCGCAGGAGCTCCCGCGAGTCCCCGCACTCGGGGATCATTCGGCCGGAGACACGGTTCGCGGCACAGTTCTGCAGGAGGTAGCCATACGCGATAGCGTTCAGCTCCATCGCGTGGACCAGCCCGCCCGCTTTTGCGACAGGAATGGAAAAGTAGCCGATCCCGGCGAACATATCCGCCACCCGCTCCCCCTCCCGGACGAGCCCGGCGATACGGGCCTTCTCCTCCCGGTTGCCCATCGCGAACATCACCTCGCCCGGGTCGAGGAAAAAGGTGCAGCCCCCTTCCCGGTGCAGGACAGGTCCTGCAGTGCCCTGCAGAAGGACGGTCTTCGGGATGCGCATCGCCCCCTCGCAGCCCTCGATGTGGAGGACTCCCCGGGGGCGGGCCCACCGGACGATCTTTTCCACCTCGGCAGGTGTCGGCCGCCGCCCGTGCACGAGCGCGACATCGCCGACCATCTGGTACCCGCGGCCGGCATACTCCTTCCGCTCGGGGATCTCCACCTCGAAGGACCGACCTTCCCGGACCGGCACATACGCCGTCCCGTCCCGGACATAGACCCTCCTCTCCGGGTCCACCCAGTCCTCGCCCGGGATCTCGTCCAGCCTCGATGCGGGGACCCGTCTTGCCTTCATGGTTATCCCACCGGCACGATCCGGTCGTGCTCCGGGTCCCGGAGGACGCGGATGTAGCTCCCCTCTGACAGCCCCAGCCACGGTCGGGCCGGGCATTCCTCTGTCCGGTAGCTCTCCGGATCCATGATCCCGGCGATATCTCCGTCCGTATACGCGACCAGCGCGCTCGCTGCCTCCCGCACGTTCCCGATGCGGCGGGAGGGCTCATCGCCGCGGAGCACCGTGTCCTGCCCGCTGGCAAGGTCGAAGACCCGGAGGCCGTGGCTGAGCGTATCCCTGACCTCGTAGTAC
>JAVVFN010000102.1:0-5584 GCA_032250645.1 Methanomicrobiaceae archaeon
CGCCCCTGAGGAACTTTCCCTCTACATCACGCCGCTCCTGTGCGGAGAGCCCCGCATGATAGGGCGCCGCCTTCTTTCCGAGGGCCTCTGCGATCTCGTGGCAGCGGGCCCGCGAGTTGGTAAAGACGATCGACTGCCCACGGAACCCTTTGGACGAGCGGTGCTGGTACTCGGCGGTGGTCAGCTTCTTGATGAGCGGGATCTTCTCCTTCCTGCCGGCGAAGATGAGGTGGCGCTCGAGCGCTACCGGCCGGTCCTCGTACCTGACCAGCTGGGCGCCCAGCTTCTTGGCGAGGAGGCCCGGGCTCCCGATGGTCGCGGAGAGGTACAGGAACTGGGTCTTCGGGGCCACGTGCTTGAGGCGGGCGATGAGCCCGTCCAGGCGGTGGCCCCGGTCAGGGTCTTCCAGCATCTGCACCTCGTCGATGACCACGGTCCCGATCTTCCCGAGGGTGCGGCCGGATCGGAGCTGGTGGTCGACCCCCTCGTAGGTGCCGACCACGATGGGGGCACGGAGGTTCCTCGGGCCCTGGACCCTTGTCTCCGGGAGGTTGAGCCTCGAGACCCCGGTGTGGAGGGAGACATCAAGGAACGATCCGTACCGGTCGCGGAACCGCTGGTACTTCTGGTTCGCCAGCGCGACCAGCGGGACGAGGAAGAGCATGGAACCCCTTTTTTCGAGCGCGTTCTTCACCCCGGCCATCTCGCCGACGAAGGTCTTCCCGCTCGCGGTTGCCGCCACCACCAGGAGGTCCTGCCCCCGCAAGAGCCCCGCCTCCACGGCCAGCTGCTGGACGGGCATGAGGTGCGCGACCCCTGCCGCCTCCCGGAACTCGAGCGGCAGCGGAAGCTCGTTTACGTGGACGGTCTTCTGGACGGGGTGCGCCTCCACCACGTCAAAGAGGGTCTGCCTCGGGTTCGGACGTTCGGGCTGCACCATCCCGAGCACCCGGTCAAGGTCCCGGTAGAGGTCGAGGAGCCTTTCGAGGTGCCCGAGGGACTGCCTGCCCACCCCCCCGAGGTAGCCGAGTTCCCGCCGCATCTCCCGCAACGCACAGTCCCGGCAGATCGCCTCCTTGCCGGACTTGACCCGGTTCTTCTTGGTAAGCGGGGTGATCCGCTCCTCGACAAGGCACATCCGGCAGAGGTGGGCATAGGCCACCGGGATCTGGAGGTCGGAGAGGAATGACTCGAAGGCCGGGTCCTGAACGGTCAGCCAGATCTCTGCTTCCCGGAGCTGCCCTGTCAGCTCCCGCGTGGGGGTGCGGCGGGACTGCCTCTTTCCGGTGCGGCAGAGCCGGTAGTCCTTCGGGCGGTAGCCTTTGGCGGTCTTTGCCAGTTCGACCGTGCCGGTGGCCACCACGCGGCGGCCGTCATGAAAGAAGAGGCGGTAGGAGCCCCGCTGGGGGTGGACGATGATGTTCATGCAATCGAGAGATCGTGGATCGTGTAGCTCAGACCTGCGGTCTCCAGCCTTTTTAAGAAATCGGTGAACTCCTCGTCCACGATGACGATCGCCACCTCCATGCCGTGGAAGGCGCCCTCGATGACGCCCTCCCGGGCCCCGAAGAACATGTCCGGCGTTCTCCCGGCCTTCTGGAGAGCGACAGAGGCCTCAAGGCCCACCGCACCCACGAGCCCTGCATCGCGGACAAGGCGGGTGAGGGTCGCGGTGTCCACCTTCCGTGATCCGCCCCTCTGGATCCGCGGGACCTTGCAGACCCGGACCGTCCCCTCGGTATGCTCGATGATCCCGGTCAGGCGGGCGACCCCCACGTCCGACCCGGGAAGGGCGTCCATGGTCGCCTCACCCATCGCGCTCCGCTCGCCCTTCGCGGCATAGAGCCATCCGCCCTTCATATAGACCCCGACCCGGTCCCCGGCCACGAGGTTCTCGGCGGCGATCGCCGTCCATACGGTCACCTGCTGGATGATGTCGCGGGTCACATGGCGGGCGTAGGCCTCGAGGGCCTCGGCATTGTTGAGGACCCACTCGATCCCCTGGTGGGTCACCTCGTACCGCCCCCTCCCGTGGGCGCTGACCATCCCGTCCTCGACCAGTTCCCTGATATACTCGGAGACCGCCTGCGGCGTGATCCCCAGCTTCTCGGCGATCTCCTGCTGGCGGACCGCCGGCTGGTTCTCGGCAATCTCTACCAGGATCTGGAACCTTGTCGCTTCCCGCTTGCTCCGCAGGATGACATACAGGGGGTCATCGATCCGGTCTGTCAAGGAGCACCAACCCCTGTCCCCGCACGTCGAGATAGGGAATGCGTTTTGCGAGCGCCTTGACGCAGACCGGGCTTACACCGAACTTTCTCGCGAGATCGTTGATGGAGGTGTTCCCGAGCCGGACCTCCTCTTCCATCCGGTCCACGAGGTCCCGGAGGATCTCGTCGGTGGAGGTCGCGACGTACATGATGTCTGCGAGGTCCTGCATGGAGCACTGGAAATTTGCCCTGAATTTGTTATAGGTGGTCTTGTATTCTTTCTTGGGCGATTCCCCTGGCCCCGGCATCCTCCACTGCTCCTCCACGAGGCTCCCTTTCTTGAGGATGGTGAGGCATTCGGCAACGCAGTCTGCATCCACCAGGGCCTCCAGCTCCTCCTCGGTAAGCCATGATTTGGTCAGGAGATCGTAGACTCTCTTGAAATTGGAGTCGTTGAACGTCAGAAGAAGAGAAACCATTTCCACTGGATCATTGACGATTCGAATATGCCCTGTCAACGCGAAGACCCAATATTATATTGCGGTAAAACTCAATAAACCTTGTTAGTTTTTGCATGCGGCGGAAAGGCAGAATCAGTATCCGTGGCATTGTGCAGGGTGTCGGGTTCCGGCCGTTCGTCTTTGCCCGGGCACAGGCGTTCGGGATCAGGGGCTCGGTGAAGAACCTCGGGAGCGAGGTGGAGATTTGCGCGTGGGGCGGCCGTTTCGAGGAGTTTCTCCGCGATCTTGAGGAAGGGACGCCCCTCTCCCGCATCGACTCGGTTCGGGTGGAGGATCTCTCCGGCCCCGCGCCGGAGGGCTTTGTGATCCTCCCGAGCGGGAGCGGGACGCTCTCCGGATTCATCCCTGCCGATATCGCCACCTGCGGGGAGTGCCTTCTGGATATCGAGACGACTGGAGGACGGTACGAAGGCTACTGGGCGACCTCCTGTGTGAACTGCGGCCCCCGCTACTCGATCATCGAGTCGCTTCCCTATGACCGGGAACGGACGAGCATGAAGGAGTTTTCCCTCTGCGATGCGTGCGCCCGCGAATTTACCGATCCAGGTTCCCGCCGCCACCATGCCCAGACCATCGCCTGCGCACGGTGCGGCCCCGCGCTCTCGCTCCTTGACAAGAGCGGGGTGGCGTGGGAGACCCCCGACCCGGTCAGGGAGGCGGCAGGTCTCCTCGATGAAGGGGCGATCGTGGCCATCAGGGGAGTGGGCGGGTTTCACCTCGCATGCACCGAGGATGCGGCCCGCGAACTGAAGGAGAGGCTGGGCCGGAGTGAGCAGCCATTTGCGGCGATGGCCACGCTCCCCACCATCCGCGAGATTGCCCACGTATCGCCCGGGGAGGAGGCGCTTCTTTCCCGCAGGGAGCGGCCCATCGTGGTGCTCGCAAAACGCGATCCCCTGGCGCATGCCGCTATTTCAAACCTCCATACCATCGGGATCATGCTCCCGTATTCGGGCCTCCACCACCTCCTCTTCTCCCACCTCTCCCATCCCATTCTTGTGATGACCAGTGCGAACATGCCCGGGTACCCGATGATCACAGAGATCGACCACGCCATGTCCATGCTCAACCGGACCGTGGACTTCTTTCTCACCCATGACCGGAGGATCCTGAACCGGTGCGACGACTCGGTGGTCAGGGACGGTTACCTGATCCGGCTTTCAAGGGGTTTTGCGCCGAAACGGGCCAGGATCGACCTCGGGTCGCGATGCATCCTCGGGGTGGGGCCCGAGCTGAACGCGAACGTCTCGGTCTACCGGGACGGCTTCTGCTACACCTCCCCGCACGTGGGGAACGTCCGAAACCCCTCCACTCTCGCGTACCTGGAAGAGACGGTGGAGAAGATCGGCGGGCTGATCGGTGCACGCTACGAGGTTATCGCCCACGACCTCCATCCGCAGTTCCTCTCCACCCGCTTTGCCGCCCGGCTTGCCGGCGAGCTCGGCGCCGAACTCGTGCCTGTGCAGCACCACCGGGCCCACATCGCCGCCACCACGCGGGAGCCCTGCATCGGGATCGCCATCGACGGCGTGGGTTACGGGGACGACGGGACGGTCTGGGGCGGCGAGGTCTTTGCCGGATGTGTGCCGGATTACGAACGGGTGGCGCACCTCGAGGTGCTGCCTATGCCGGGCGGCGACCTTGCGACCCGCTACCCGGAACGGATGCTCTACGGCGCCCTTCCGACGGGAGAGACCCTTGAGCTCCTCGCGTCCCGGGGGTGGGGGGAGGTGGAGCTCGGGGTGCTCGAACACCAGACTGCACGGAAGATCAATGTACCTCTCACCAGCAGCACCGGCCGGGTGCTGGACGCTGCCTCGGCGATGCTCGGTGTCTGCCGGGAGCGAACCTATGACGGGGAGCCGGCCATGAAGCTCGAATCTGCCGCGATCGGGGGGAGGAGAGATGAGTGGGACCTTGTCTATCTTTCCGAGGGGGGACGGGAGGTGCTCTCCACGCGGGACCTCCTGCGGCGGGCCTGGCAGCGTTCGGCGCACGAACCCGTCGCCGACGTGGCCGCCTCATTCCAGTACAATCTTGCCCGCGGAATCGCCGCCCTCGCCGTCCGTGCCGCAGAGGAACGCGGGATCGGGCAGGTGGCCCTCTCCGGCGGGGTGGCCTACAACCATGCGATCAGGGAGACCATCGCGTCAGAAGTCCGGGCGGCGGGGCTCTCGCTCCTGATCAATGCCGGCTACCCCCTCGGGGACGGGTGCATCTCCTACGGGCAGTGCGTGTACGCAAGCGCCGTCGAGCTTTAGGTGACCGTCTCGTTGATGAGGTCCAGATAATCGCTGATCAGGCGGGGGAGGAGGAAGTGCTCTGCCACGTGTTCCCTCCCGCGGCTGCCCATCTTTGCGGCAAGGTCCGGGTCTCCGAGGAGCTCGACCACCCGTTCGACAAAGGCCCCGGTATCATCCGGGTCCTCGAGGTACCCGCTGTACCCGTCGGTGATCTGGAGAGGGATCCCTCCCACCTCAGAGGCGACCACCGGCGTCCCCTTCCAGAGCGCTTCTGAGACCGTCAACCCAAATCCCTCCCTGATGGAACGCTGGATGACGACATCCGAGGTCCGCTGGAGTGCGTTGACCATGATATTGTTCTCACTCGAGATGAGAACGATGTCGTCCTTGTACTTCGAGCCATTGACCAGTCGGCTGATCCTCTTCTGGATGGCGGTGCTCTCCGGGTCGTCGCTGGCCATGGAGCCGCAGAGGACAAGGCGGCAGTCCACCTTGGTTTTCGCCGTGAACCCCTTGCTGGCCTTGTCAGCGATCAGCTCCTTCAGGGCTGCATGGCGCCGGCCACCGGCGAGGACAGCATATTTGTCGTCAAGCTTCTGGACCAAGAGCG
>JAVVFN010000103.1:0-5533 GCA_032250645.1 Methanomicrobiaceae archaeon
CGGAGCATCGGGGGGAACGCCTTTTTTGAAGAGCACCTGGTTCGCCTCTCTGACCGCCGCTTCCACCGTGCTAGCCGCCTCTGGCGGGATCTCCTGGCTGAACTGCAGGTCTGCGCTCAGTGCAAACTGTACTGACATAGATCCTCCGAAATCGCGAGATTCATCAGATAATCGTCCACTGATGCGATGATCGACCGGAGCTGCGCACCCCCGATCGTGGTGCGCACCATGCCCTGTTCTGTGCCGGTGACCATGCTCCGCAGGTTGTCGGCGCGGAGCGCTGCTGCCACGCATTCTGGCTTTTCATGGGCGGTGCGTATCGTGCCGGTGATCGCGATGTTCACCCGATCGCCCCCGCAAATTCCCGCACAAAGCACTCGCGGGCCTCTGCCGGGATGACCATCCCGGCCCTGGTCCGGTGCCCGCCTCCTGTTCCGTTGCAGCGCTCCGCACAGATGCGGGCGATGGCGTCGGCATCGTGTTTCCCCTCCCGGGGGCACCGGACCGAGACCTTGTACTCTTCACCGGTCCGGGCGATCACCGCGAGCGGTGCGCCGGGAGCCATGTCGTAGGCAAGGGTGTCCGCAACACCCCGGATGACAGGACTCTCCTCCACCTCGTAGATTGGGCAGTCCCGGTCGATCCTCCGGACCGAGCGGATGGCGTTGATCACGTCGGCCCGGTAGGCCAGTGCCACGCCCCAGGCCTCCTCGAGGCCCTCGTGGGAGCGCAGGCAGAGGGAGGCGGCAAGGCCTCCCTTCCCCGCCTGCCCGCATGCGTCCACCAGTGCAGAGAGGGTATGCGCATCATGCACCACCTCGCGGTCGAGCCCGTATGTATCCCCGTAGATGCCTGCAAGTGCCTGTGCAGACACCTCCGGGGCGATCTCGAGGATGATGCGGGAGAGCAGGCAGCCCGGGTCTCCCTCGCCGCATTCTGCCGCGAGCTCGGCTGCTGCCGGCTCGTCTCCGCTGAGATTCGGGAAGTAGGGGGAGAGGGCGACGGCGAGCTGCTCGGCAGGCTCGCGGCCGAATAGCCGCAGCCCGCGGCGGGGGGTGATGATCCCGTTCGCAATCGCGTCGCTGCAGATCTCCCCGTTCGGCCCGGTGAAGGACTGGCCGTCTCCGATCATCCCGATGAGCGCCAGGCCCGCAAGGTCGCGCATCTCCCCGAGGTGACGGGCCACAAAGTAGGCGGTGCCCGCCGAGGAGAGCTCGCGGTCCCCGTCGATCCTGTGCAGGCGGGGGTTTGCGTGCCATTCACCCTCGAACCGCGGCATGTGGTGATCCACCACCATGACGTCCCCAGGCAGATCCGCGATGGTTGACCCGAAGTCGCAGAGGAGCACATCCTCGCCGGGCGGGATCTCTTCGACATTTATCCGGGGCATGATCCTGATCTGGAAGCCGATCCCGGCCCGATAGAGGGCATGGGCAATGATGGAGGCGGCGGCAACGCCATCTGCGTCATGGTGTGCAAAGATCCTGACGAACTCGCATTCGCCAAGGCGCTCTGCAACCCTTCCGGCACTCGCATCAAAGGACATGGATCATCGCGAAAGTTCGAATTCTGCTGATTCCGGCTTATAGGACCAGCCTTCCGGCAGCACCCCGGACGCCACGTAGTACTTCGCGAGCCTCCGGACCTTCGCCTCGGTGAGCTGCAGCTGCCTCTTGTTGTGCAGGTCCTTCTTGTTCTCATTCAGGTGCTTGCGCAACCCGAGCGCCTTCACTATGAGGTTCTGGAGATCCTCGGGCATATCGGGCGCAAGGCCCTTCTCCCTGAAGATCTCCCCGATCTTCTTCCCGGTTGCGAGCTTCACGCTGGGAACGCCGTATTTATCCCGCAGGATGAGCCCGATCCGGGCGCTGCCCATACCGGTCTTCCGGAGGTCCACCACGATCTTCTCGATCTCGGCGGCATCGGTATTCGACCATTCCGGCGCTTCTGTGCGGTACGGCCTGACCGAACCGGAGGTCCCCCGTCTGCGGGCGTGTATTCGTGCCATTTCTGTTGATACCTCCTATCGCAACGCTGTAAGTCCAGAAAAAGAGCAGTATATCACTGACTCCCTGCAATCCCTAGCCACTCGGGCCGTGCCCGGATCACGGGCACGTCGGACTTACATCAGCCAGCACTCGTCATTCGAAAAGTGCCTGCATATCATGGGGAATTTCGGATATTAAGCCTTCCGCAGGAGCAAGAATATGTATTCTCCGTGCGCCAACCTGTTACTTGAATGAACCAGACGGCTCCCCGGCAGGGCAGAAAGGGAGATCCTGCGTGGATCGCCGGCATCCTGCTCTCGGCTCTCATCACGCTCGCCCTCTCTGCCTTCGGCCTCTCACTCGGGATCTCCATCGTGGTCCCGCACCTCTTCTACCTTCCAATCGTGCTCGCCGCCTACCGTTATCCCCGTTATGGCACGCTCTTTGCGGCAGGCCTGGGGCTCCTGTACCTCGGTACCGTGGCCTTCTTCATGGTCACGGGGCTCGAGGAGCTGGTTGCGGCCGTCGTCCGGGTACTCATCTTCGTCGCCGTCGGCACTGTGGTCTCCTCGCTCTCAGGCCGGCTCTCCGAGCAGTGGAGGGAGGCAGAGCGGCGGAACCGCCAGCTGAACAGCATCAACCGGATGATCGGGATGGCGGCGCGGTCGCGGTCCCTCGACGACCTTGCCGCCCCCCTCCTTTCCGAGTCTGCAGCGCTCTTCGGGGCAAATTCAGGGGTCCTGTACCTCGTGCGCCGCGAAGGAGCCGTGGAAACAAGAGCTTCCTTCGGGATCACCGGCGATCTGCCGGCAGACCCTTCGATCCCGGGATATGAGACGGTCCTTTTGCAGGGGGAACCCTGCTTCTTGGAGTCGTTTGCGTGGGGGGAGCTCACCGGGTCTGCCGCATGGGTCCCCCTCCTTGACGAGGAACGGGTGGTAGGAGCCCTCCTCCTGCTCAGGGAACGGGGTCGTCCCTTTTCCGGAGAGGAGCGCTCACTCCTCCAGACGATCGCAGGGGAGATAAGCGGCGCCCTGCGCCGGCTGGTCCTTGCCGACCGTCTTGAGTCCACCTACGAGGAGGCGAACCTGTACCTGGATATCATGGCCCACGACATCAACAATGCGAACACCGCGGCCATTGGTTACTCCGAGATCCTCATCGATATGCTGGAGGGCAAAGAGCAGGAGATTGCGCGGAAGATCCTGGCGAGCATCAGGAGGAGCGTGGAGATCATCTCCAATGTCTCCACCATACGGCGCCTTCACCAGACGGAACGAAATCTCTTCCCGGTCGACCTTGATGCGCTCCTTGCGGAGGAGGCCGAAAAGTACCCGGAGACCTCCCTCACCGTCACCGGAACCGCCGGGACCGTGCTTGCCGACGACCTCCTCGGAGAGGTCTTCACCAACCTGATCGGGAACAGCATCAAGTTCGGGGGGCCGGACGTGGAGATCACCGTCACTGCACGCCCCCTCGACGGGATGGTGGAGGTTGCCGTGATGGACACGGGCCCCGGGATCCCGGATGCAGAAAAATCCACACTTTTTGCCCGGTTTGCAAAGGGAAAGAGCAGGAAGAGCGGGAAGGGGCTCGGCCTCTATATCTCCCGGATGCTCATCGAGGGATACGGGGGGAGGATCTGGGCAGAGGACCGGGTCCCCGGGAAGCCGGAAGAGGGGGCGGCGATCCGATTCACCCTCCCCCGTGCCGGGGAAGCAACAAAGTCTATTACCTGACCTCTCCAATATTGTGACGCATCTTTAAGCGATAGTAGTCTAGCGGCAGGACAGGGGCTTCCCAAGCCTCTAACCCGGGTTCGAATCCCGGCTATCGCATCAAACAAAGTGTCCAAATCGTTGCCTTTTTTAATAAATTAGCCCGTTACAATGTGATATGGACGAACGGGGCAAACCCTTCATGAATACTCATCATTGCTGGATAAATATAATCTGGAAGTGTGCTTAAGGAAGATTGAGATCGGGGGAGATCCTGTATGAAAGGATGGATCAAAGACAGTTAGGACTCGGCACATTACTCTGGTTGTTAGGATACCTCACATCGCTGGTGTTGTTCTTCACCCCTTTTGCGGAGATCATGGGCTGGATTATCACAGCCATCTTCACTCCCGTCACCATTGTAATCACCTGGTGGTGGTTCAAAGATAGGGATCTTTTCCTGCCTTATTTCATCGGTGTCGGCGTGGCATGGACTGTAATTGCGGTTGTTCTGGATTACCTGTTTATCGTCCAGCTGTTTTCAGCCGATTATTACCAGTCTGATGTATTCCTGTACTATGCCCTGACGTTCCTGATCCCTGTCGGCGTCGGACTCTCTCTTATAGAATCAAGGAGCGCGAAAAGCGAAACATAATAAAAGAGAGGCAAATTGATCACAATGGAAAATAATCATCCGTTTCATACCCCATGGGCCCAGATTGCAGCCCTTTACTCCGTTTAGAGGTTTGTCTTTCGCATCAGTTTTTCATCCTAACTGCAACCGCACTTTACGCAGTGTTCGTGACAACACGATCATTTTACAGGGGATGCTAATCCCGGGGGTTCCCGAAACCCTCATATAGGGGTAGCGCGAGGGGGAGTGTGGAGGGATACAGGATGCCTGAAGAACCCACCGTGGTCAAGATTATCGAGCTGATCGGAAGCTCGCCGAGGAGCTGGGAGGATGCGGCGCAGAATGCCGTGAGAGCTGCAGCAAAAACCCTGAAAAAGATCAAGGCACTCGATCTCGTGAGCTGCAACGCGAAGGTTGAGAACAACGCGATCGTGGAATACCGCGCTGTGGTAAAGATCGCGTTCATCGTGGAGCGGGAGATCTGAAAGCCACTCCGGCTTCTCACTCCCGCGAATCTCCCCTTTTTTTCGCAACGCATAAGTCCGGCTCCGCAGAGAATAGTACCTGAGAAAGTGTGACCCCCCAGCCGGATGCGACAGCAAAGCGGATCGTCCTCGCCATCGCACTCCTTGCAGGGTTCATCACCCCGTTCGACGGATCTTCAGTGAACATCGCGCTCCCGGTCATCGGGGCCGAGTTTGCGATGGGCGCGGTGGCCTTAAGCTGGGTCGCCACCGCCTACCTGCTCGCCGCGGCCGTCTTCCTGGTGCCTTTCGGAAGGATCGCCGACATCCATGGGAGAAAGAAGGTCTTTGCCGCCGGCCTCTCCCTCTTCACATTCGCCTCGTTCCTGCTCATCTTCTCCCCCTCGTCCGTGGCCTTCATCCTCCTACGGGTCGTGCAGGGGTGCGGGTCGGCGATGATCTTCGGCACCGGGGTGGCCATCCTCACCTCGGTCTTCCCGCCCGGAGAGCGGGGCCAGGCCCTCGGCCTGTACACCACCGCGGTATACCTGGGGCTCTCGATGGGCCCCTTCCTCGGCGGCCTCATGACCCAGCACCTCGGGTGGCGGAGCATCTTCCTCGTCAACGTGCCGCTGGGGATCATCACCGTCCTGCTGATCCGCTGGAAGCTCCCGGGCGAGTGGGCGGAGGCACGGGGGCAGCAGTTCGACCTCGCAGGCTCCCTCATCT
>JAVVFN010000104.1:0-5475 GCA_032250645.1 Methanomicrobiaceae archaeon
CTGTCACTTGTAATTTCAAATTCCATCGATATCCCTCAAATATTGTGAATCGATTTATTTAAAGGTGGGGGTCCGGGTTCTTCTCTTTCCGCGCAAACAATGCAAGCATCTGTTCTGCCTGTTTTTTGGCTTCCGGGGTAACTTCCTTCACCACGACCCCCTTTCCGGGCTGTCCGTAGAGCACGATTCCTCCAAGCGGGGCCAGGATGACAAGCGGAATCACCGCAAGATCTTCCTCTCCCTTCACAATGATGACCATGGGCGCTTCCCGGACTGCCTGCCGTATCGCCTCGATCAACTCATCGGTGATGACGCCGGGGGGATTTTCTACATGGATCCGCGGAGCAAGAAGGATAGGGGTATGCCGGCATGGCTCCCGCATGGTATGACCGTCAATGATGGCAATAGAGGGAGTGATTCCTTCGTCAATAAGGGAACGCGTGACCACGTCTCCCACCGTGTACACGGTCTTCTTCTCTAGGAGCGGGATCACATCAGATATCTCCGGATGAAGATCGCCAAACGGAGTACGGAATTTATGTCGATGCTTTTTGGGCAACCTGAACATCAGCGAACCTTCAGCGCGTATCGTCCCGGCAGTTCAATGTGCATCTTCTTGGCGATGTCCGAGTGCTTGGGGTCGATAATCACAAGATATCCTGCCCAATCCACGCTGAGATTCGTGCTTCCGCAAACCACGCAGGACTCGCCCTCCACCACGCGGTGGCACTGGCGGCAGACCGTCAGCTGCTTCTTACGGACGACCATGTCCTGCGGCCTCCTTCTCAAGATCCTCCGCGAGCCAGACCTGGGTGCCAAGGCCTGCCTGGCGCATGGTCAGCCCGATCTTGCTCTCCCTCGGTTCGCGCTCGTTCAGGCTCAAAGAGACCACACGGGCCCTTATCGCGTCTCCAACCCCGATCTGCCGGCGGGATTCCTGACAGACAAGTCTCCCGTTCTTTTCATCATAGCTGATGAAATCGTCTGAGATCTGGCTCACATGGAGCATTGCATCAATGGGCCCGAGGCTGACAAATGCACCAAAACTGGTGGTCTCCACGACCGATCCCTCGATTACTTCCTGCAGCGCAAGACGAAGCAGCAGGGCATCAAAGGTGACATCATAGTATATTGCCCCGTCACCGGGTATGATATCGCCTTCCCCGATCTTCAGCACTTGCGTGACGGCGATAAAGATCCCCAGGTCCTTGTCGATGCTTCCTTCCAGCTGATCCTGAAGGACATTGAGAATGACCACCTCCAGTTCCTCGCCCAGCCGGTTGGGGGGGACACGCACCTTATCTTCCAGTACCACTCGATAATACATACTATCCGTAACTCCTACGCTCGTAAAAGTTGCATCTGTTTTCTGTTTCTCATCGATATAACATCAACCCCTCGCTGGTGGAGGGTATTGCGCAGTTCCTGATCATTTGTCACCACGATACTGCCTGTATCTGCCGCATATTGAACGATCTGCTCATCTGCGGAGAGATCATGGCGGGCCTCAGTGCCCACCAGCGTGCACTGTTCGGTGATCATGAGACCCACGCGGGCAGCCGCGGAATCTCTCCCCTTTCCCCTTGAAATCCCCTCCAGTTCCATGATCACTCCTGGCACCGTGACGGGTTCAAAGCTCCCGAGGATCTCGCGAAGGTTGCCAAAGAGGTCTATACCAAACTGGACAGGGATCATCAGTGCGTTTGTATCGAGGAGGACCTTCATTCGGTGAGGATCCCCATTCCAATGAGGCGCCACCTGCCTCCGACCTGCCTGCTGATGGCGATTCTCGCCCCCACATCGGCACAGACGGGGCGCTTCAGCACCACCTGAGCGCTGTCCTTCTTTGTGGAGACTACCACCCCCACGGTCACCGATGTTCCTACCGAGAGCATCAGGGGTTCCTTATGCCGGAGAGGCTCGATGTTCAGCTCCCTGTCTGCTCCCACCACCCGTTCCATCAGGGTGACCCTGAAGTTGAGCCGGTCCCAGACAGGTGGGAGCTTTCCGGAAAGTCCTGCGACCTGACCCGCGAGTGCGTCGCTCTTGGTGAGGGCGGGGTCCAGTTTTGAACCGAGTGCCAGCAGGCCCCCGGGTGTTGCATCATTCACCCTCTTCGCTCCCATGTTGATGGAGGTGATCTTTGTATGGATCGGTTCCCAGATAGTCTTGTTCTCGACCTGTTTCTGCCTTCCGGGCCTGATCTCGATATCGTCCCCTTCATGGAGCTCTCCACGGGTGAGGGACCCTCCTATGACACCGCCCCTGATGTCCCTCCAGCTGCAACCTGGTTTATTCACATCGAACGACCGTGCAATAAGCATGAGCGGGTCTATTTGGGGATTGCGCTTCGGTTCAGGGATATACTCATCCAGCGCATGGATGAGCGCTCCAAGGTTGATCTGCTTTTGTGCAGAGACCGGAACGATGGGGGCATTTTCAGCGATTGTGCCCTTCACGAATTTTTTTATCTGCCGATAGTGCTTGAGTGCCTCTTCCTGGCTCACGACATCTATCTTGTTCTGTACGATGACGATCTTTTCAATACCCACAAGTTCCAGTGCCATCAGGTGTTCCTTGGTCTGCGGCTGCGGGCAGGGTTCATTCGCAGCGATGACGAGCATTGCTCCGTCCATGAGTGCTGAACCGCTCAGCATGGTCGCCATCAGTGTCTCGTGGCCGGGTGCATCAACAAACGAGACCGTACGAAAAGGAATCGCTTTTGACTCGCACCCGCTGCAATCAGGAGAGGTGGAGTAGGCCTCATCGCCCTCGCAGTCCGGACACCGGTAAAAGGTGGCATCCGCATAACCCAGCCGGATAGAGATGCCCCGCTTCATCTCCTCGCTGTGCCGGTCTGTCCACACCCCGGTCAACCCGCTTACAAGCGTCGTCTTCCCGTGGTCGACATGCCCGACAAGACCGATATTTACGCTGGGAATGAATGCATCATGCAATCTATCTCAAACCTCCTTATAAATATATGATAACTCTACTTATACCTACTCGGTGCTGCGGAATGGTGCGAATGTTTAAGAAAATGTATCATTCGTAATACGAAGTAAGAAAGCATTATATCATTTTATAAGGATAGTATTCAAATACCAGATCGCGGTGAGAATATAATGCAAAATGAAACTGATCTTTCCCGCATTGGCATCTCCCTGCCCAAGAACCTGCTCGAAAAATTCGACGAAATCCTGCAGTATCGGGGGTACTCTTCTCGTTCCGAAGGAATACGCGATGCCATCCGAAGTTATATCACCTATTACCAGTGGATGAGCGACGTAAGGGGTGAACGACAGGGAGTCATCACCATGGTCTATGACCATGAACAGAGAGGCCTTCTCCAGGTCCTGACCGAGATCCAGCATGAATACATGGATATCATACAGGCTTCCCTGCATTCCCATGTGACCCACGAAAAATGTCTTGAAGTGATCCTTCTCCGGGGACACGGGGAGCAGCTTAAGAGTATTGCCGAGCGTCTGATGTCCCAGAAAGGTGTGGAATCTGTTAAACTCACCACCATACCGCTCAAAAAATAACTGCTACACCGAACATAACCCCTATATTCTCTTCAACTTAATTTTAGATGATGGAGCCCGTCATCATCCGCACCACCAGGAAAGAGTTCTTTGACGGCACGCACCGCGTGCTCCCTCCGGATGAGACCTATCGCCGAATAGAGCCCCTCATGGAGAGGATCGGGGTCACAGAACTGGTCGATATCACCTCGTTTGACCGTCTCGGCATACCGGTCTATTCCGCATTGCGGCCTTCTGCCGCGCGGGGTGCGGGGAGCGTGCATGCCGGAAAGGGGAAAGACCCTCTTCAGGCAAAGGTCTCCGCCATGATGGAGGCAATCGAGCGCTTCAGTGGCGAATTCCGTGGAGATCACATGGAATTTGCTTCTTTTGAGGAGATCGGAATAAGAAGGGCGGTCGATCCGAAGGAACTGATACTCCCGCGTAAGATGCAGATGGGAGAGCGTATTCACTGGACCCCCTCGTGGGATCTCCTCAATCAGGAGGAGCGTTTCGTTCCAGGCAACGCGGTCTTCCACCCATACCCCTCCATGGGCACCGAATCGCTCTTTCGAAGCGACACCAACGGTCTTGCGGGAGGCAATGCAACCGAAGAAGCTATTCTCCACGGTATCCTTGAGGTAATCGAACGCGACGCACTGAGCTCAGCAGAGCAGGCACAGAGCCTTGGTAAGAGAGTGATCATCGATTCAGACGGGCCGGCCAGAAAATTGCAGGAAATCTTTCTGCAGCAGGATATCGCGATTCACCTCTGGCTCCTCACTGGAAAGACCGGGGTTCCAACCGTTGCAGCGGCAGCCGATGATCTTACCGCAAGAGAACCCGGACTCCTGGTCACCGGGTCAGGCTGCCATACCTGCCCGGAGATCGCGGTGATCAGGGCGCTCACAGAAGTTGCGCAGAGCAGGGCAAGCTATCTCCATAGAGGACGCAAAGTCCCGATGCGGGAACAGATACTACAGAAAGCAGGGTATGAGAGGTTAAAAAGGATCAACAGGATGTGGTTTTGTGAGGGGGGAGGGGAGGTCTCGCTCTCACAGATCCCGGACCGCTCTACGGAATACATCGACAGGGATATCGGGATGGTACTCCAGGAGGTGGAGAAGCATGCAGAGAGCGTATGCATGTGCGACCTCTCCCGTACCGGAGTCCCGGTGGTCCGTATCGTGATACCCGGGTTCGAAGTTTCCTATATCGACCGTTCGCGTATCCGGTCACGAAATTTCTAGAGGTGGATCTTCGAGAGGATCTCTGCCAGCCGGTAGGTACTTGGGCGTGCCGGAGTATCGTCTTCGGAATAATGGGTACCTTTCAGGGCAGCGAAGATATGGCCGATCGCCTTTCCGTGGGAGGGACCGTAGCCTCCCTCGAGCACGAGCGCAATCGGGTTCTCAGTCATCGAGAGCACACTCTGGGTCAATAACCCGAAATCTCTCGGATTGAGTTTCATGTTCCCCCGCAGGTCATCACTGAGGGGATCCTGACCCGCCGACACCACCACGAGATCAGGCTTGAATTTTGCGATTGCAGGAGCGAAGACCTTCTCAAAGATGAGCTGATAGTCCGCGATAGTCGCACCTGCCCGCAGGGGGGCATTGATGGTATATCCCTTGGCACTCCCGAATCCTATCTCGTCGATCCAGCCGGTCCGGGGAAATGAGCCTGTCTGGTGTACTGAACAGAAGAGCACATCCCTGTTACGATAGAAGATGTCCTGGGTCCCGTTGCCATGGTGGAGGTCCCAGTCGATGATTGCCACACGGTCCACGGACGCATCGGCAATCGCTCGCGCCACGGCAACCGCTACATTGTTGAAGAGGCAGTAGCCCATGGAACGGTCGTGCTCCGCATGGTGGCCGGGAGGCCTGATCATGGCAAAACAGTGCTCACCCCCAATCGCGCGCTCCACTGCGGCGGCCGCCGATCC
>JAVVFN010000105.1:0-5329 GCA_032250645.1 Methanomicrobiaceae archaeon
TTTTGGGGACCTTGCAGCCCTCATCGAGGCACACGAGCTGCGTAACCCTGTCCCGCCCCGGGCTCCCTCCCTCTCGGTAACCGTCGACCCGAAATCCGTCACCGCTGAGGATATCCGTGATTCGACGACGATGACCGTGCAAGTGACCAGCTGTCGCGGAGATCCGGTGAAGGGCGCAAAGGTATACTTTGAGTCTCACCCCTCCCGGGGCCGGGTGACGGCCGAAGGGGAGTCGACCGATCCCGGCTGGTGGGGATGGCAGTACGCGGTGACCGGTGCGGACGGCACCGCGAAGGCCACCTTCACCCTCGATCCTTCCAGGGGAACCGGCGCAGGAATGACAACCGTCCGGATCGGGACTGAAGGTCGGGCGGGCGCCAGGGCAAGTACGAAGGCCGATATCACCATCGTCGGGGTGATGCTCACCGCAATCCCGGAAAAGCCGGAGATCGCCCCACGAGGGCAGACCGGGATCACTCTCACCCTCTTCGAGGTGGGGGAGGGCCAGGAGCGGCGGCCGCTCGAAGGGCGGAGCCTCTATGTGGAGAAATTCCGCATCTCGAGCGATGCCAGGGTCGTCATCGCAGGCCCGACTGACGGGAACGGCAACCCGGTCACGGACGCGAATGGGGAAGTGCTCCTGCAATTCATCGCTGGCGAAAAGGAAGGCGTGGAGCGGCTTCGCATCCTCTTCCAGGACGTGGGGGTCGGCTACGGCGATGCGATCGAGGCCTGGGCAGAGATCGTGGTCAGGAAGGAGGAGTATGTGGGGACCATCGACTGGCAGGAGTCGGGCACACTCGTCTACGAGTATGCGTTCCAGGACCAGTACGACCTGAATGACTACCAGTACAGGCTGGGCATCCGCGCCCGGGTCCAGAAAGAGAAGAATACCGGGCAGGAAGTGACCGATGGATCGTTCACTTACTCCGATACCCTTTCTCTCTATTCGGAGGGGAGGACCGTGTACGAGTCCTCGCCCTTCGGCGGTTCGGGTACGGTGCCCTTCGAGGAGCGCTGGCTGATCAATTCCCAGGTGAACGGGAGGATCAACACCCACAGGAGCATCAATACGGTCTTAAAAGAGCGACTCTCAACGCTGGAGCTGCCGGTGACCCCCTTCCCGGTCGCGTTCGACGTGTCAGGCTCCTGCCGGTATGCGGGATCGATCCTCTACAAGACAGGGGGGAGCGGCCAGACCGCGGAGATCACAGGAGAGATTGCAACCACCAGGGCCCTGCAGATCCCGGGAAGGACGCCAGTGACCGGGGTGGTCGCCGATACACTGCCGCGGGTTTCCTCTGACAGTCCGGAGTACGGGGCCGTCCAGTTCCTGCGGAGCCGGACCGCAGCGGTCGACGAAAAGATGGCAGCGCTCTCGGATCCAGAGATAAACGGTCTTCTCGTGCAGACGGGGAAGAACGTCTACCAGAGGCGCTGGTCTGTCCAGGACCGCGCTGCCTACCACGGCGAGCTCTTCACGTTCTACGAGTACGAGGCGAGGATGGATATGGAGGCTTCTTTCACACGGGACGTGACGTTGAAGGTGGTGAAACAGTGATGGTACAGCAAGGGATACGCTACGGGATCATGGCCCTCCTCCTCCTGGCCATGGTGATGGGAGCGCAGGGGGCGACGCTGCTGGTCGGCCCTTCGGGAGGCGATTATGCGGCTATTCAACCGGCCGTCGAGGCCGCCTCGCCGGGCGATACGATCCGGGTGATGGCGGGCACGTACCCGGGAGGCGTCGTGATACGAACGCCGGTCACCCTCGTAGGCGAAGCCGGGGCTGTGATCGGGACGGTGCGCATCGAGGCGGATGATGTGACGATCCGCAGCCTTTCCTGTGGTGCGATGGTATTCAATGGCACCTCCGGGTCGCATGTAGACGGGTGCGTGATCTCTGCGGAAGAGACGGGTATCGCCCTCTCCGCGTGCAGGGGGTGTACCATAGCTGGTACGGAGATCGCTGCAGGGCGTACGGGCATCATGATCGGCTCATCTGACCACACCCTCCTCGAAGGTGTCCTTGTCAGTGGCGGGACCACAGGGGTCATCATCCGCGAGTCCGATGGGTTCTCCCTCCGGCAGACCCGCATCTCGGGAACCGATATCGGGATCGTGGCGGAGCACAGCGGCAACGGCACGCTGGAAGGCACCACCTTTACCGATGTGGGAGCA
The DNA here is from genome assembly GCA_032250645.1 of Methanomicrobiaceae archaeon. Classification (GTDB taxonomy): domain Archaea; phylum Halobacteriota; class Methanomicrobia; order Methanomicrobiales; family Methanomicrobiaceae; genus JAVVFN01. Next base: position 2,182 of record JAVVFN010000105.1, read on the forward strand.
GGAGTCCTCGGAGTGGGGATCACCGATACCCGCATTATCGGCTCAACCTTCTCCGGCATCACCCAGTATGTCCAGCTCTTCCGATCGGCCGGGGTCCGGGTGGAGGCAGAGACGCTCCGGGGGCCCGATTACTTTGCGGCCGATATATTCTCCGATACGGTCTATACCTGCGGGTCGTGGAACGCCACCGGCCGGAACTTTGCCCTGCTGGCGCAGGAGTACGAGGCACCCGAGGGTTATATCCTCCACGGGGAGGCCATGAACATCTCCTTCATCCCCGAGGCCACGGGAGACCCGGACCCGGCGGTGGTGCTGGGTGCGGGGGAGGAAGGGGCGGCTTTCTACCGGGTTGACGGGGTCCAGGAGCCGTTCTCTCTTCCCTCATCTGCAGAGGGGGCGGTTGTCGGGGAACCCGGGCATTATGCCCTGATGTCCAGGGAGTCGGCGGCTGCTGGCCCCGGCCCCCTCCTCGCGGCCGCAGGGGCGATCATCGCGGCCACGGTTCTGGTCTTTGCCGGAAGGCGGAAACAAGAAAATTAATCCCTTTCATTCCTTTTATCCGCACGCCGGGCATGACCAGTGCCCGGCTGCATCCCCACCTTTTCGAGAACGCGTTGATCATCTCTTCTCGCGTGTTCATGTTCCAGGGCAGGAAATGAAAGTGAGCACCTGAAAATGGGCGGATCGCAATTTACTTATATTATTCTCTCGTCTTTTCGACCTGAAATTTCCGAAAATTTCGAGGTTTATATGGGGGAGGGTAATGAAAAGAAATCTACTGCCTGTAATTGCAATTCTTCTTCTCCTCGTCTGCATCGCTCCCGCATTAGCGGCCACCTTCTCGGGCCGGGTATACCAGGGTGCGATCGGGGACGAGAGCATACCGGTGCCCGGGGTGACGGTGAGCCTGTACTGTGCCAGCCGGCCGGTGGATGCGGGGGACCTTATCACGAGCACGGTTACCGATGCCGGGGGATGGTATGGGCTTTCAGGCCCGGACAGCTGTTACTTCACCAGTATCATCGAGACGGTGCCGAGAGGGATATCCGCGGTAGGTGCAACCACGGTGGACGGGGAGGTGGTCGCGGAGACCTGGATCCGGTATACCGCACCGTACAGCGGAAAGACCCTCACCGGGAACAAGTTCTGGCTTTCCGGCGGGGGACTCGCGACCCCGGTCATTACCCTCGGTCCGATCGCCACCACTGCCCCCCCGGCCTGCCCGGCGGGCTGCGAATGCCTCCTCGAGGAGGTCGCGGCATACGAATATGGCGGCCAGTACGAACAGTGCTCGGAGATCATCTGCGGGTATGAGGGCCGACTGCCCAAGTACTGCTGGCGCCCGCAGGAGACCGAGCCGGTCTCCGTGAACTGCCCGGAGGGCTGCGCCTGCACAAGGGAAGAGGCTGCCGCCGAGCTGTTCGGCACCTACGAGCTCTGCACCGGGGAGATCTGCGGGTACGATGAACGGACCCCGCTCTACTGCTACCGTGCTGTCGGAGCACCGGCAAACGGATGCCCGGAGGGCTGCATATGCATGGTGGAAGCGGAGGCGGCCGAGGTCTACGGCGAATATGAGCGCTGCACCGGGGAGATCTGCGGGTACGAGGGAGATACGCCCACCAATTGCTACCGGGCGGCAGAAGCCTCGCCGACCGGGGAGGAGCCTGCCTGTCCTCGGGGGTGCTTGTGCATGGTGGAAGCGGAGGCGGCCGAGGTCTATGGTAACTATGAGCGCTGTTCTGAGGATATTTGCGGGTACGAAGGGCGGACTCCCGCCTACTGCTACCGGCCCGGGTGCATCTGCCTGTACGAGGCTGAAGCAGAGAGCATGCTGGGGAGCTACACGAAGTGCTCAAGCGAGGTCTGCGAGTACACGGGGGCCCTTTCCTGTCCTGAGACGATATGCCCCCGCAAATACTGGTATAAGTGGGCTCCCCCCTCGGGGCGTGTACCCGCCACCACGGGCATGCCCGGGGTCGATACGGACGGCGACGGCATCCCTGATGCAGAGGACAACTGCCCGTTGGTACCGAACCGGTTGCAGGCCGACAGCGATGTGCTGGTCACCTCCGGGGGTTATCCGGGGATGGCTATCATCGAGGAGGACGGATACGGGGATGCCTGCGACAACTGCCCGCTGGTATTCAACCCCGATCAGCGGGACACTGACAACGACGGGTTCGGGGACGCATGTGACAATTGCCCGAACCTTTCGAACCCGGGCCAGGACGATGCCGATGGTGACGGCGTGGGGAACGGGTGTGACAACTGCCCGGTGACTTCGAACGAAGACCAGAGTGATTCGGATGGTGACGGCGTTGGAGATGCGTGCGACCGGTGCCCCTGCACCCCCAATACCGGAACGGACTATGACCAGGACGGGGTCGATGATGCCTGCGACCGCTGTAACACAGGGTACATCATCAGCCAGACCAATCCCTCCACGTGGGACGACCGGATCGATACCGATAAGGATGGAGTCCCGGACTGCGTCGACAACTGCCCATCCATCCCAAATCCCTACGAGGATTTCTGCATGACAGAACAGTCCGATTATGACGGGGACGGCGAAGGGGACGCCTGCGACTGCGACGACGGGATCCAGGGGCCGTATGAGGATGGCTGGGATTGCGGCGGTCCCTGCGAGTCCTGCGATCCCTGTTCTGATGTCACCCTCCCCTCCGCGTTCAGCTGGCACACCTGGCGGGGAGCCGACTGGATGACTTCGGTGAAGAACCAGGGGCAGTGCGGGTCCTGCTGGGCGTTTGCCTCGGTGGGAGTAGTGGAGGCGATGTACAATATCGAGCATGGCAGCCCCGACCTTGACCCCGACCTCTCCGAGCAGTACCTGGTCACCTCGAAGGAGGTTGGGGACTGTAAGGGGGAGAAGTTCTGGGAAGCGCTCGAGGTCATTAAGGACGAGGGACTCCCGAATGAGGTGCTCTTCCCCTACCAGTCCGGGAGCTGCCAGTGGAAGGATCTCTCCACCTACTCCGCGTACTTCAAGTGCTCCTATGACTGCATGAACTGCGTATTCGAAGGGGAGACCTGTTCCGGGACTTCCTGCGTGCAGATGTGCACAAACCAGTCCTGCGTCTGCTCAAAGTGCAAGCAGCCCACCACCTATGCGACCCTTAAGAAACCC
>JAVVFN010000106.1:0-1133 GCA_032250645.1 Methanomicrobiaceae archaeon
CGACGAACTAGAGAACGGGTACCAATTCTATATGTCGGCAGGGTACGACGAAAATGGGGCGAAAAGGTTTGTACACAAGATCAGGCTCAACGGCGAGTTCGCAGTCATGCTCCCGTTCGAGAAAAAATCGCTCTATGAAACACTGAAACCTGAAATGTTCGAACCAGCAGTATACATTACCGGTCTTGGCGGATCGCGAATGGAGGTGGCAATCAGGCTATGGATTCATAAAATCCAGAAAAAAGATGAGATCGTCTCTGAATTTCTCCGCGAGTTGCAGGACGCGATGCAGACGAAAGGGCTCTCAATGGAGACCGTGAAATAGTGTCCTGTGAGTGAGACAGGATATCGGGATATCCGGCCGGGTCGTTTTTGTGTTCAGTCCCCCTGCCCATAGATGATGCGCCTAAAAATTGAAGGGTCCAGATCATTTGTACCAGCCTTGTTCCGGTGCTTCAGATCCCTCCTATCCGGCATCCCTCCCCCACAAGACTGGGAACGGGATCGCGAAGAGGTCCCCGATGACAAAGGTCGCAAAGATCCCTGTGAAGGTCCACCCGTAGAAGGGCATGGTCCCCGCAAGGAGGACCGGCAGCATGACTGCGAGATACCAGATCACCTTGTAGCGTAGCTGGAGTAGCAGCACCGGCGCGAACTTACCGGAGACGAGAAGCCCGGGATGGAGACAAGGGCGAATGCGACGTACATGCTTCCGGTGATGCCGAGCAGCAGCGGTTCCTGCCGGGGTATCCGAGCGTCTCCTGCACCATCTCGGGCAGGAGGAGAAGCGCGACCCCGAACCCCCCGGATACGAGGATGGTCCAGATATCCATCGCCAGAGCATCCATACCTGATGGGAGGATTGGTATCCATCATATCCCTCCTGAGAGATTCCCGGATCATCCAGGATCAGGTTCCCGATTGGGGGTGAGAGGGAATGAGGCTTCCCGCGGCTTTTCCGCCCTGACACCGGCGGTCGGTCGTCCCACCCGTGAGCATCAAGGCCCCTCATCGTTTTCACGATTGCGCTTGACCACCGTCTCATTCATGTCGCGAGCCCTTCTCGGGATTCCTGTCGGGTCTCCAGAAACACCGGTACTGTTCAGTCCGGATACCTTCCAGACCACTCGTAT
>JAVVFN010000106.1:1143-5285 GCA_032250645.1 Methanomicrobiaceae archaeon
ACCAACCTCTTCCGAAAACCCTTCTTGCCCTGAATTCAATGTACGGGAAATTCTTCATCATATTTTCCCATAAAAAATCCATCTCAGACGCGCCACGTTAACGGTTATAAATCGTCTCCCGGCGGGAAAGGGGCCATATTGAGGGTATTCCGGACGATGATTTCACCTTTCAGGACAGGCCTACCCATCATTCTTCTGAATCCAGTTGATTTATATACTATACAAAATATGATTTTAAAGATTCAATGGTCTTGGTCACATACCTCAACACTATTCTATCGCAGCGGAGGTGGTAGAACGAAAAAAATCGAGATGAACCTTAACCCGGGCGGGGAAACCGTTATCCGCCTGGATGGGGTCGAGATCCCAACTGAAGGGCCTGCCATCATCCGGTTCTTCAACGCCACTGGCGCCGTATTCTACAACGCAGGCGCCCCTACGACGCTTCTCAGGGTATACGCAGAGAAAATAGAAATGGAATGCCGGCCGCCTGACACACCATGATGTAATTGGAAAAATCCCTGTAAAACGGCTGCCAAAAAAAGAGATCTTTCTCTTACTGCTGAATTGATGAAGAAGAAGATCAAAGCGGTCCGGTCGATAAATGGGAGTCGAATAATAAAAAATCATTGAGGCGAATATCGCCGCTATGGAACTGATTGAATATTTCTGGAGAAGCGCAATTTAAAGTCCAATTTTGAAAATATGGGATTTATTCGCTCAATTGGGATACGAACCTTCCGTAGGCATGCTGCGGGCGGGATCCGAACCCGCGACCTCCAGATGTCCCAGATTGTGGCGCCCCGTTCTTGCTCCAAACCCTATGAGTCTGGCGCCCTAACCGACTAGGCCACCCCGGCATAATAAAAAGGAAGGGTATTCAGATAAAACTTCTGATATCCGAAAAGGAGGGGGGATATTCACCGTTTCTGGGCCTTTCCCGATTGGGCAATGTAGATATTGATGGCCGCTGTCGCCGCAGCGACCTGCTTTCCATGCCGGAGCGAGGCGGCCAGCGTCTTCATCCTGGTCTCCTCCTCCCGCAGGTAGCGGGAGAGACTCCGGACGATATGCTCTTCCTGGAGGAAGTGGGTATGGGTGTCGCCATCGATGAAGTGGGAGTTGTTCATGATGGCGTGGTACAGGGGGAGCGTGGTCTTGATCCCGATGATCACGTACTCGTAGATCGCCCGGCGCATCCGCTGGATCGTCTCCTCCCGGTTCATCCCCCACGCACAGAGCTTCGAGATCATGGAGTCGTACTGCGGGGGGACTGTATAGCCCATGTGGATCCCGGAATCGACCCTGATGCCCGGCCCTCCCGGTGACCGGTACCGCACGATCTTCCCTGGATCTGCGGCGAAGTTGTTGAGCGGGTCCTCTGCATTGATCCGGCACTCGATGGCATGCCCGCGGTACGAGACCTCGTCCTGCGCAAATGCGAGTTCCTCGCCGGCCGCGATCGCGATCTGCTGGCGGACAAGGTCGATCCCGGTGATCAGCTCGGTCACCGTGTGTTCCACCTGCAGCCGGGTGTTCATCTCCATGAAATAGTAGTTCCCGTCAGCGTAGAGAAACTCCACGGTGCCCGCATTGGTATAGTCAGAAGCCCTTGCCACCGTGATGGCGGCACTGCTCATCTTTTCCCGGAGTTCGGGCGTCATGATGGGGCTCGGGGCCTCCTCGATCAGTTTCTGGTATCGCCGCTGGATGGAGCACTCCCTGTCAAAGAGATGGATGCGGTGCCCATGCTGGTCTGCGAGCACCTGGAACTCGATATGGCGCGGCTTGACCAGGTACTTCTCGAGAAAGATGGTGGAGTCCCCGAAGGCAGACTGGCTGATCCGCATCCCCTTCTCCACAGCCTCCGCCAGGTCCTCTTCCTTCTCGACAATCTGCATCCCGATCCCGCCGCCGCCCGAGCTCGCCTTCACGATGACCGGGTAGCCGATGACAGCCGCGATCTCCTTTGCATCCTCCACCGAGGCAATGCCGCCCGGCGTGTAGGGGAGGACCGGTACCCCCTCTGACTCCATCATGTGCTTGCTCTCGAGCTTTGAGCCCATCAGCCGGATCGTCCGCGAGGTGGGGCCGATGAAGACGACTCCCTCCTTCTCGCAGAGCTCGGCGAACCGGGGGTTTTCTGCGAGGAACCCGTAGCCCGGGTGGATGGCCTCGCTCTCCGACATGTGGGCGACCTCCATGATCCGGTCCATGTTCAGGTAGCTCTTCGAGGGGTGCGCCTCGCCCACCGAGAACGCCTCATCGGCATACTTCACATGCAGGGCGTTCTTATCTGGCTCTGAATAGATCGCCACGGTCTCGATCCCGAGCTCGCGGCATGCCCGCATCACCCTGATCGCGATCTCGCCCCTGTTGGCGATGAGAACCTTCTCAAAAAAATTGGTCATTCGATCACCAGCAGCACGTCACCGGCCTGGACCACGTCGCCTGCATCCACGTAGATCTCTATCACTTTCCCGTCATGCGGGGCATAGATGGGGTTTTCCATCTTCATCGCCTCAAGGACGAGGAGGTTCTCCCCCTTCTTGACCTCCGCCCCTTCGTGCGTGAGGACCTTGAGCACCATCCCCTGCATGTTGGACTTCACGCCGCCCTTGATATCAGCCCGCGGGATCCGGGTCTCCGCAGCCCCTTCTGCGGGCACCGCCGCTCCCTCCACCGAGAGGATCCGGACCGCGAAGATCTCTCCATCGACCTCCACCTCCATGAAGCCGGGGATCCCGCCTAACGGCTGGGGGGCCGTGGCAGCCGCAGGAGGAATATCTTCAGGCTTGCGCTCACCCCTGAGGAACGAGGGAGCGATTGCCGGGTACAGGATATAGGTGAGGATGTCCTCCTCCTTCTTCACGAGCCCATCCTTGCGCGCCTCCTCTGCCATCTTCTCGTAGATGGGCTCAAGGAGGTCTGCAGGACGGGTGGTGATCGGCGTCTCGTCACCGATGATCAGCCTCTGGATCTCCTCGGGTATGGGGGCAGGGGGCTTGCCATACAGCCCGAGCACGTAGTCCTTCACCTCCTTGGTGACGTTCGTGTACCGCTCTCCGAGAAGGACATTGAAGACGGCCTGGGTGCCCACGATCTGGCTCGTGGGAGTGACGAGCGGGGGGTAGCCAAGGTCTTCCCGGACGTGGGGGATCTCCGCAAATACCGCTTCCAGCTTGTCGAGGGCGTCCTGCTCCTTGAGCTGGGAGACCAGGTTTGAGATCATCCCGCCCGGGAGCTGGTAGATGAGCACGTCGCTGTCCACGCGTTCGGAGATGGGATTGATCAGGCCGCCGTACTTCTCGCGCATCCGCAGGCAGATGTTCCTCACCTCCCGGAGCGCCACAAGATCGATACCCGTATCCCGTGGCGTCCCTTTCAGGCTCGCAACGATGCTCTCCGTCGGGGGCTGGGAGGTCCCGAGGGCGAAGGGCGACATCGCCGTGTCGAGAATGTCCACTCCCGCTTCGATTGCGGCCTGGTAGCTCATGGGAGCGATGCCACTCGTGGAATGGCAATGGAGGTCGACCAGGATGTCCATCTCGCGCTTGATCCCGGTGATGAGATCACGGGCGGCCTCTGGCATGATCAGCCCGGCCATGTCCTTGATACAGATCGAGTTGCATTCAAGGGAATAGAGCTCCCGGGCCATCTCGATGAAACCCTCGGTGCTGTTCACAGGGCTCGTAGTATAACAGATGGCTCCCTGGAGGTGTGCACCGATATCCCTTACCACCTCCATGGATTTTTTCATGTTCCGGATATCGTTGAGCGCGTCGAAGACCCGGAAGATATCCACCCCGTTCCTCCCCGCCGCGATAACAAATTTCTCCACCACGTCGTCGGGGTAGTGCCGGTACCCGACCAGGTTCTGGCCGCGAAGGAGCATCTGGACAGGGGTATGCTCGAGCTCGGCCTTGACGTTCCGCACTCTCTCCCACGGGTCGTCATTGAGGTACCGGATACTGGAATCAAACGTCGCCCCACCCCATGCCTCCACGGAGAAAAAGCCGATATGGTCAATAGCACGGGCGAGTGGGACCATGTCAATGGTCTTTAAGCGGGTGGCGATGAGCGACTGGTGCGCATCACGGAGCGTGGTATCGGTAATGCGTACAGGTTCGGGACCTTTCATG
>JAVVFN010000107.1:0-5237 GCA_032250645.1 Methanomicrobiaceae archaeon
CTGTGCGGGGGCCGGGGGCGGGCCCCCGTCACAGCCTGTCAGGAAAAATTCAAGAATATTATTATACTATTATTCTCTATCATTTTCTCATGCCCGATGCATCAGCCGCGGCCCCCGAGGAGTCGGCCGCGAATAAGAATGTCTGGGAGAAGGTCTTTGAACGGATCACCCGGCAGAGCTCCCGCCTTGCAAGTGAGGCCGAGAGTCTTGATGAGGAGCTGCTCTTTCGAAAGGATAACGATATTCGCGACCTTTTGCGGACCATGAGCTTCGTGGATATCGATATCAAGAGGATCTTCAGGATCGCCCACGGATAGGCGGCTGAACGGTAATTAATACTCTTCTATACTTTTTTTAGCCCTTTCTGTGACAGGGTCGTTTTGAACTGAAAAATTAAAAAAAGGATTTATTATCCGTTGATCCAGTAGTCGACCGTTTCGGGGTTGTTTTCGACCCACTTCTTGGCCGCTTCCTCTTCCGGCATGCCATCTGCGATATCGGTCATAACTGAAGCGATGTCCTCGCTGGTCCACTCAAACCGGGTCAGGATACCGTAGGCCTTCGGGTCATCGGTCTTAAGACCCTGCCGGGCGAGGGTCACAATATCCTCGGCATCGCCGTAGACACCCTTTGGGTCCTCAAGGAATTTGAGGTCCCAGCGGCCAAATTTCCAGTGCGGGAACCATCCGGTCACCACGACCCACTCATCATCGTTGATGGAGGAGGTCAGCTCCGCTGCCATGCCGGCACTGCTGCTGGCTACCAGCTCGTAATTGAGGTCGTACTCCTCGATGGCCTGCTCCGTACGGCTCATGATGCCTGCGCCGGGCTCGATGCCGATGATCCTGCCGTCGAACTGATCGACAACCCCGTTCATCTCCTCGATCGAGTCGATGGTCACATAGGCCGGGACGACAAGTCCGATACGTGCCGCTCCCTTAATATTTTCATTGACGTAGTCGATCCTGTCACCGTATGTCTCCCAGTAGCTCTCGTGGGTGTGCGGGAGCCATCCGGTCGTCGTGAAGTCAACGTCGCCGTTGGCAAGTCCCTGGTAGAGCACTCCCGCATCGACCGAGACCAGTTCTACCTCGTATCCTGCTTTTTCAAAGACTGTTTTCATCACATTGGAGCTCGCGATGGCACAGTCCCAGCTGACCAAACCGATCGAGATTTTGCCCTCCGTTTCTGTCCCTGGTCCCTGGTCGGCACACCCTGCGATGAGCACTGTGGACAGGCACAGGAGGATCCCGATACCTAAAATGAGATTTTTTTTCTTAATCATGGCAATTCCTCCCCCCAAAGTAGCGGGGTTTGAAAATATGGTTTTACATTAGACGGCGTTTTATAAAGGAATTTTGGGAAAATACTTTATAAGAGGGGTATATTTCAGGGAGACTTAACCAGGTTCTGGGAGATCCGGTCCAGCACGATCGCGATGATCACGATCCCAAGGCCCGCTTCAAAGCCCCCGCCGATGTCCACCCTCTGGATACCCACCAGCACCAGGTAGCCGAGCCCTCGTGCGCCGATCATGGAGGCGATGACCGTCATGGAGAGGGCGAGCATAATGCACTGGTTGACCCCTGCCATGATGGTGGGGAGCGCCACCGGGAGCTGCACCTTCACCAGTTTCTGCTGCGAGGTGGATCCGAAGGCGTCTGCGACTTCTATGAGTTCCTTTGAGATCTGGCGAATGCCCAGGTTGGTGAGCCGGATCGAGGGCGGCATCGCGAAGATAACCGTGGCGATCATTCCCGGCACGTTCCCGAGCCCGAAGAAGATCACTGCCGGGATCAGGTAGACAAAAGAGGGCATCGTCTGCATGAAATCAAGAATCGGCCGCATGATGGAGTCTATCAGGTCATGGCGTGCCGAGAGGATCCCGAGCGGGATCCCGATGGCGAGCGCAGTGAACGCCGAGACTATCACGAGGGCGAGCGTCTCCATCGCCTCATCCCAGAGATTGAGGTTCCAGACCAGAATGAGCCCGATTGCCACAACCGCGGCAATCCCGAGGTCTCTCCTGCTGAGGTACCAGACGAGCGCCGCGAGCGCCACGATCAGGACGATCTCCGGGATGAAGAGAAGCAGATCATAGAGTCCGCTCACCAGGAAATCAAGGACAACGCTGATGCCATCCAGCAGCCATCCGAGATAATCATCGATGAGGTCCACCAGGATCTCGATCCCCTCCCCGAGCGGGATCTTAGGCAGGAACATCTTCCACCTCCATCCGTGCGAGGGCTGCAATGAGCGTCCCTTTCACGATGATGCCGACGATCCTTCCCTCCTCGTTCACCACCGCGATCGGCGCATCCCTCTCGACAATGAGCGGGATGATCTCTGAGACCGGCGTATCAGGGGTGACTTTCGGCGGATCGGTGTTGAGTACATCGATGATCTTCCTGTTCTCCTTCTTTGCCTGCAGGGCATCATCGGCAGTCACGATGCCCCGGAACTGGTGATGCTTGGCCACCGCGAAGACGCTCGAGATCCCGAACTCCTCCATCAGGTGCAGGGCGTTCAGGGGCCCCGAATCGACCGCTACCAGGGGCTCTGGCCGTTTCATCACGTCCTTTGCCGTGAGCACCTTGGCCATGTCCACGTCGGCCACGAAGCGCCGCACATATTCAGTACTCGGACTGGTGAGGATCTCCTCGGCCGTGCCGACCTGGACGATGGCGCCGTCCTTCATCAGCGCGATCCGTTCGCCGAGCTTGAGGGCTTCGTCAAGGTCGTGGGAGACGAAGACGATCGTCTTTTTGACCCGGGCCTGCAGGTCAAGGAGCTCGTCCTGCATGTCCCTCCTGATCAGGGGGTCAAGAGCGCTGAACGCCTCGTCCATCAGGATGATATCCGAGTCGGTGGCCAGCGCCCGTGCGAGTCCAACCCGCTGCTGCATACCGCCAGAGAGCTCGGAGGGCATGCTCTCCTCGTACCCTTTCAGGCCGACACTCGCAATGGTCTCTCGTGCCTTGTCGTACCGCTCGTCTCCCATGCCCTGGATCTCCAGGCCGAATGCGACATTGTCGATTACCGACCGGTGAGGGAGGAGCGCGAAGCTCTGGAAGATCATTCCCATTTTATGGCGCCGGATCTCCAGGAGCTTCTCTGGAGACATCTTCATGATATCGATCCCATCCACCAGCACCTCCCCGGATGTCGGTTCGATCAGTCGGTTGATGCACCGGAGCAGCGTGGACTTTCCACTCCCGGAAAGTCCCATGAGCACGAAGATCTCTCCATCGTACACCTCGAAGGACACGTCATTAAGCCCTACGTTCTGCCCGGATTCTTCAAAAATTTCCTGTTTTGTGCGGCCTTCCCTTAAGAGTTCAAGCCCCTTCTCCTGCCGGTCGCCGAAGACCTTGAAGAGGTTTCTCACTCTCACCTTTACCGCTCTTTCTTCATCAGATTCCATAAATCCCCTCAACCAGAAACGAAAAACGTAATGTTTACCTGTGTGCCCCCATGTATCTAATAGTTTATCGTGACCTAAAACAAAAAATATGCATTTTTTTTGTTTTTTTAACGATTCAGAGACTTATAATCGGGTTTTTTCCATCGGTATGAACCAGAATCTGGGATGTAGGCTCACTACGCCCTCTTTTGCCCATATGGTGTCCTTATCGTCCGGCAAAAGAGTCCATGCCATGCTTTATGTTTTTACGAATCAAACATCACAGAATCAAAAGGATAATTCTTGGAGGTTTGAATGGGAAAAGGAAAGGCTGTGCTCGCCTTCTCCGGCGGGCTTGACACCTCCATCTGCGTGCCGCTCTTAAAGGAGCATTACGGCTATGATGAGGTGATCACGGTCGCGGTGGACGTCGGCCAGCCGGAGGGCGAGATCGAAGGGGCGACCGAGAAGGGGAAGAAGATCGCTGACCGGCACTACACGATCGACGTAAAGGAGCAGTTCGTGAACGAGTACCTCTTCCCCCTGATCAGGGCCAACGGGTCTTACGAGGGCTACCCGATGGGCACCGCCCTTGCCCGTCCGCTCATTGCCGGGGAGATCGTGAAGGTTGCGGAGAAGGAGGATGCAGGCACAGTGGCCCACGGGTGCACCGGCAAGGGCAATGACCAGTTGCGGTTCGACTTCGTCTTCCGGCTTGCGGGCCTCGAGATCATCGCTCCCATGCGGGAGATGAACCTCACCCGGGAGTGGGAGATCGAGTATGCGCGGGAACACGGCATCCCGGTCACCGCGAAGAAGGAAAAACCCTACAGCATTGACGAGAACTGCTGGAGCAGGAGCATCGAGGGCGGGGTGCTGGAAAACCCCGCCTTCCACCCGCCCGAGGAGATCTACGCATGGACCGTCTCGCCGCTCGAGGCTCCGGACGTTCCCGAAGATATTCAGATCACTTTTGAGAGGGGCGTTCCGGTGGAGCTCGACGGGGAGGAGCTGACGGGCCTAGCGCTCATCCAGCGGCTCAATCTCATCGCGGGCAGGAACGGCGTCGGCAGGAACGACATGATCGAGGACCGCATCCTGGGCCTCAAGGCCCGCGAGATCTACGAGCATCCGGCGGCCACGGTCCTGCTTGCGGCACACCGGGACCTCGAACGCCTGGTGCTCACTCGGCAGGAACTCGCGTTCAAGGAGATGGTGGACGCCAAATGGTCTGAGCTCGCATACATGGGACTCGTGCATGAGCCGCTCTTCGCGGCACTCAATGCCTTCATCGAAACCACGGCGGAGCGTGTCAACGGGACGGTGGACGTCAGGCTGTATAAGGGCAGCGCCACGGTCCGCGGGAGGAGCTCGGTCTCAGGACTGTACTCGGACGAGCTCGTCTCGTTCGACAGCACGCTCCTCGACCAGACCAGCGCAGAAGGGTATTCGGTCTATTACGGGCTCCAGGCACGGCTCCACCGGAAACTTGGACGCTGAGCTGGGACCCTCTCCAATGGTCCCGGAAAAACCGCATATTTTTTGAAAAAAACCCATAAAAAGGTCTAAACGGCATTTCCTGAATAGAAAGATATATTGATTCGAACGAAAACAGACTATTATGTGTGCGCTTTTTGATCGGTTCCGCCGGCTAAAGCCCCATATTGTCTCCAGTCCTCCTCCCCCGTCAATCGCGCACGGAGCCGGTATGAGGATACCGGAATACAGGGTGAAGCCTTATTTTATCGTGGCTTCTGTCGAGATGGGAAATACCACCACCAAGTGCATCCTCACCGGGACCAACCTTGAGACCGGCCGGTGCTTCGTCATCCAC
>JAVVFN010000108.1:0-5200 GCA_032250645.1 Methanomicrobiaceae archaeon
GAATTTTGAGTAGCATTCCACGACATGCAGACGGATAGAGTGGAGCGACGGGCTGAACATCGCGAGGAGGATGTTGAGCGCATGAAGCAGTGATGCGACGATCACCCCGATCAGGGCGACGCCCATCGCGCCCCCCAGCTCGTTAGCGACCATCGCGAGTATGACCGAAGCCATCCCGATCGCCATGAGACGGGCGTATGAGAGGATATTCCCGATTGTGCCCATGATCTCGATGGGCCCGATGGCGCCCGCGCCATAGATGATGAATGGAAGCGCGACGACCACCGCGATGATGCCCGGCGAGAGCAACGCTTGCGGCAGCATCTCGGAGGCGACCCCGACCAGCACAAGGAGCCCGCTGATGACGATGAGCATCCCCACCTTCTCGGCGATGTGCTTTTTGCTCTTCATAGCCACCGCGTTTACGATCCCGAGCCCAAGCCCGATAAAGACATGGATCACCCCGATTGCCACTGCGAGGATGAGGAGCGGGACCATCGCTTCGATCCGGTTCCAGGTGATCCCGAAGAGGTACACCGGCTCGATCCAGTGCATGTGCTCCCCGAAGTTGCCGAAGAATTCGCCGTACAGGTACCCGAAGAAGATCGTCGGGATGGCAGAGATGATCATGATGGCGGAGAGGCTCTGCACCCACTCAAGGTCCGGGAGCCTCCGCCGCGCGATGAGGGCGATTGCCAGGATGACGAGCCCGTAGCCGATATCGCCCACCATCAGCCCGAAGAAGACGGGAAAGAAGAGGGCGATGAGGGGAGTCGGGTCTATCTCCGTGTATTTTGGCGCACCCACGAGCTGGTTGAAGAACTCAAACGGCTTCATCAGCCGGGGGTTCGCATAGAAGGCCGGGGCAACTTCGTAGTCCCCAGGCAGGAGTTCGAGGTTGGCGACCACCACTTTCTCTCCAAAATTCTTTTTCAACCGTTCCCTCGTGCGTGAAAGATAGAGCTCGGGGATCCACCCCATGATCATGAAGGTATGGGGGGTGTGGCCGAAATGGGTGAAGGCAAGGATCTGTTTCTGCTTGTCCTCGAGGATGGCCTTTAACACCGAGAACTCGAGCCACCACTTCTTGGAGAGGGATGCAAGCTGCTCTTTGACCGAAGCCAGCTCGATCTGTATCTCCTCCTGTTTGGCCCGGATGAGGTCCAGCACCTCGTCAAACGGCCTCCCCATGTACTCTGCCGGCAGCCGCACCTCGTTGACGTTCTTGGAGAAGATGTAGGAGTGGACCTGGTCGGAGTGGCGGCGGTGGAAGACGATGATAGCCGCGATGGTCTCTTTGTCAATCTCGGTGGAGATCATCTCGAACTGGTCCTCAGTGATCTTGATGAGCTCCTTGTGGAGGATCTCCAGGATATCGCGGTACTCCTGCTGGATAAGGAGGACGGTGACCTCGTACCCTTCCAGGATGGGGAGCTGCTCCTCAAGGGGGCGGATGCGATTGATCGTCTTTTCGTACCGGTTCAGGGCAGTGATCGAGTATTCCAGTTCGCCCTTCCGTGTTGCGATATCGCGGGTGGTCTCCTCAATCCCCTCGATAACCTCATGCGCATGGCTGAAGATATCTGTATGGTTCTTCCAGAATAACTCGTGATACCGCTGCTCCCACTCCTCCTTTCGGATGATGGGCGTAGGAAGTGTCATCAGGATCCCGTTGATCTTCATCAGAAGGTTTGAGATCTCCACGCTGGTCTCTTCCTCCCAGCGCGAAACCGGGAGCTCTTTCGTGGAGATCTCCTCTGACACGTCCTCGAGGTGGACTGTGCCGGCATCATACAGGACATCCACCACGTGGTGGAAGTCCTGGATGGGGCCGATCACCAGGATACGGTTCATCTTCTGGAGCATGACACCTTACTCTTCCATGACGGTACGGACGATCTGGTCTGCAGCGAGGGGGACCCTCTTCATCCCTTCTTCCCTCACCTTCCGGGCCTCCTCCTCTCCACGGGTCTGGATCGACTGAATCTCCTGCTTCATTGCCTCCGTTCTGGCATCATAGATTTTTCTTGCCGATTCCGTAGCCTCCTGTTCAGCAAGAACGAGGCTTTTCTGGGCCTCCTCCTCCGCCTGCGCAATGATGCGCTCTGCTTCTTCCTTCGCCTCCTCAAGCTTCTGGTAGCACTCGTCCTCAACGTTCCGTATCTCGGAGAGGAGGGATGTTCGATCTTCTTTCATGGGGGATTTCACCTACAGCCCGTGATGGTGGCGCAGGGCCGACGTGACGCTGCGCTGTGAGCGGTAAAGGTCAGAAAATGGAGGCGTTCTCGATCGCGCCTCCGTGGCCCGAAGCACCCGCTCTTCGCAACGCTGAAGCGCCATTCGTTTGAGTTTGTGGATCATGTCCACAGATGTGCCCTGCATGATAGATCACAGCTGATCGCGTTAGACTATATTTATATATTTATAAAACTTCCTGTATATTTTATCCGATCAGGGCAAATAATATTAGAAGATCCGGTCAGTCTTCGGGCCCGTGATCGAATCCATCGCGCGCTGCATAATCAGCTTCGGGTCGGTGGCGCACGACGTGAGCAGATCTCCTGCCGCGTAGAATTTATCATCCTGCGCAAGCATGATAGCCCTCTCCAGTTTGGAGAGGATGTGGGCGAACTCCTCCATATTCGTCCTCCGGAACGCAGCCATGGTCTCGTTCCGCACCAGCTCCAGACCGGTTACCATGATGGTGCGCATGCTCTCCCGGAGCTCCGGAGCTGGCCGCTCGAGAGAAGAGAGCTTTGCGAGGAGGGAGATGAGAAGGTCGACCTGCCCGTCCACCTTGATGGCAGAGGAGAGACTATCCATCGGACCCTGGTGTTCCATCATACGGTGATAAATAGTATTCAACATTAATAAATATAATTATTAAGATAAAAATAAGGGATCTAATCGGGCCGCAGCACCCCTGCGACCCGCAGCAACTCCCCTTCCAGGTAATGCACAATCACCCGGTCTTGCGGCAGATAGACCAGCTCTTTTTCGAGCTCCAGCCGTATTCGCGGACGCCGGGGATCTTCCCCCTCCACCGCCTGGATCCGGGCCGGGACAACCTGCATCCAGTGGCCCAGGTGCACCACCATCCCTGTCAGGATCGGAATCTTCCAGTAGCGGTTCAAAGAGACCTCTCCTTCGACCCTTTGGGTGACGCGCACATCGGGATCCTGCGTGAGCACGCAACCCCGCTCGAGGGCCTCGGCAGCCACGTTCTTTAAGGCAATTCCGACGCGGTCCCCTGCCTGTGCGCATTCAGTGTCGTCGTCGTGCCGCTGGATCGAGCGCACCTGTACCATCTCTCCCCCGGGAAGGAGCGTAAGCTGGTCATGCCGGTGCACCTCTCCCCTGCAGACCCGGCCGAGGACTACCGGGCCGATCCCCTTCACATGGAACGCATGGTCGACCACCACCGTGCCTCTGCCCGGATCGAGAGGGGCCGCGACCCTCTCTACCGTTTTAAAATAATGCTCCCGAAGCAAGACCGGGTCGTTCGCAGAGAAGCGGTACTGGTCAAGCACCGTTCCCTTCACACATGCACCGATGCGCGCGGGTTCCACGTAATTCCGCATGATGATATCGCCATCCGTGATGCCCATGGCGTCCAGCATAAGAATCGTCTCGCCCAGCCCGGCATTGACCTCGTCGACGATAAGGAGCGCGGCATCTGCCATGGAGACGGCAAAGAAGAGAGGAGCCACCCGCTCCGGGTACCGCGTGGGTTCCACGAAGGTCAGGGTATGCTCCCCGCGTTTGAGATTGTAGAATATGAGGTCTGATGCAGTACCTCGCTTCCCGAGACCGGCGGCATATCCGGGTGCTCCCAGTACCGCAACCGTGAGGTTTGCCATTTGATCATACCTATTGTCCGCCAGATCTCAAAAATCTCTTGCTGGATGGAAAAAATCCTTCCCGGTGTGCCTTGCAAAAGTGCCTTGCATACTTTCTTTATTTGTCCTGCGGGAAGATCTTCTGTCAGAGCTGGCGTTTGCCATCAGCTCCTGACATCAAGAAAGAAACACCCTGTATACCAATCGATATTGGAAATACGGGAGCGGAGGAGATTTCGAGCTTTAGGGGATTTGATCATACTGGAAGGGGAGGCAAAACCCATTTTTCCTCTCCTTCCCTCTTCGCACACTACCGGTGCGCGAAATATGCAATCACCGCTTCTTCCCGGACCTCGTCGATCCTTGCAAATCCCACCCGCTCGAACTGTACCACACTGCCCACCTCTGCACGTGCGGGGAGCTCGCAGAACCCTTCTGTATCGCCCTCGGGCCTATGCAGGATACAGGGGACCGATTCCTCGGGCGGCAGCCACTGGATGATGGGGGCCTTTGCCGACCTCGCATCCGCCAGCGCGTCCCCCGCATACGAAAGGTGCGGGGTCCTCCCCCGCCAGCGGATCGTGACATTGAAGAGATCCTTGAGGCGGATGAACGACGCCCCCCTGATCTCGTCTCCCGGGAGCATGGCCTGCCCAGAGAAGCGGAGTTCCCGGTATCCCCTCTCCGGATCGCCGGGGTGGAGGAGTGGGCGCGAGATGCGGCCCGGGGCGCCCGCGATCTCGCAGAGGACGGGTGATGAGACGAAGAAATACCGGTTGGCCTTCGGGTCCACGATCGCCCTGTTCTGGGCAAAGAGGTTCTCCCACGAGAACGAGATATCCGTCTCCCCGATCCCGATATCGATCATCGCATTCCGGACGGCATCAGGCGAGATCCCCCTCCGCGCGATCGCCCGGAGCGTGCCGAGCCGGATGTCGTCCCATCCCGAGTAGTCACCCTTCCGGATCCCCTCCTTCATGACCGAGGTGGAGAGTACCACTTCTTCGATCGACATCCGCCCGTAATGAATGAAATGAGGGGGCTTCCAGTTGAAATACTCGTAAATATAGTGCTGGCGTTTCGTATTGGCGATATGATCCTTCCCGCGGATGACATGGGTAATCCCGAGAAGGTGGTCGTCGACCGCCACAGAGAAGTTCATGAGCGGATAGACCCGCGCCTCCACCCGCGGGTGGATGGGGGCGTCCACGATACGCATGAGCGAGAAGTCACGCATGGCAGGATCAGGGTGGTCGAGTTCGGACCTGATCCGCACCGTCGCCATCCCCTGGTAGAACCCCCCAGAGAGCATCCTCTCCCAGAGCTCCAGGTTCTCGGGGATAGTCCTGCCCCTGCAGGGG
>JAVVFN010000109.1:0-5122 GCA_032250645.1 Methanomicrobiaceae archaeon
CTTCTGCAGTGGGGGTGATCTCGACCGCTACGTGCTTGAAGTCGGGCATACCGGACGAATGGGTGCGGGTGCCCGTGATGTGGTTGGCGAACGGGCCGTAGGGCACAAAGATCAGCCCCCGCGGCACCTCTTCGCATGCTATTGTCCTGAGGACCACCGACCCGTGGTCGCTCTTTACCTCCACGCACTCGCCGCTCTCGATGCCGAGCTCCAGAAGGTCCACCGGGTTTGCATGGCACGAGGAGGTCTCCTCCGAGTAGGTGACACCTCCCTTGCTCTCCACGTGCCGGCCCTGGGTGACGGTCCGCCCGCTGGTCATGATTGCTCTCATCCCGGCACCGCCTCCTCCTCAGGCTCGACATGCACGCCCTCCACCACCCGTGCCACCCGGATAGCATAGTTGGGGCATGCCTCCTCGCAGGTCTTGCATCCCGTGCACTTCTCCTCGTGCAGCACCCGCATCTCCCCGTCCTTGATGCGCATGATCACCTCGTCGCTGGCTGCGGTGCCGGTCCCTGCGAGCTGCGGGTCCTCCTCTTTGTTCACCGGGCAGGCGACCGAGCAGTTCCCGCACCGCATGCAGAGGACACGGTCGATGGTGATATGGTAGGTGTGCAGGTATCCGGTATGGTCATAGAACATGGAATCAAGGATCCTCCCGGCCATCAGCACGCCCTCCGGGCATACCTCCACGCAGAGCCCGCACCTGATGCAGTGGCCCTGGTAGATAACCGGTTCCCACGCATCTTTCTTCCGGAGCACCTCGATGGCCCCCGGTGCAGGACAGATCATCATGCAGTCAAGGCAGTGGGTGCACTCTTTCCCGGTGAGGAGTGGGTAGCCGCGGAAGTGCGGCGGGGTGACGAGCGGGGCGGTCGACACGAAGAGGAACTTGCGTATCCATTCGGCCCGGAAGAACTCCCTGAGGTACCAGATGAACGATGTGGCCATATTCAGCGCTCCGTACAGGCGATGCAGGGGTCTGAGCTGATGAAGGTGGAGGTGATATCTGCAGCAGAAGTCACTCCTTTGAGCATGTAATGCCCACACGCCTCGATGTTCATGATGGAGGGGGTCCGGATGGTGATATCGAGCACCCTCCCGTATTCGTCGGTCCTGATGTAGTAGAAGAGCTCGCCGCGGGGCGCCTCCCCGGCATAGGCCACCTCCCCTGCCCCGACCGTCCCGCCGCCCCGGATCTTGCCGGCGGGCAGCTCCTGCACGCACTTCCTGATGAGGGCAATGCTCTGGATGCACTCGTCAAACCGCACCATGACACGGGCATAGTTGTCCCCGTCCGGGTAGGTGATGGGCGAGAACCCGAGTTTTTTGTAGGTGGGGTGGGAAAGCCGCAGATCCTCCGCAATGCCGCTCCCCCTCGCCGTCGGGCCCACCGCATGTGCCTCCCTTGCATCCTCCGGGGTCAGGATCCCGATTCCCCTGCTCCGGAGCGCGATGAGCGGGCCGTTCTTGAACATGCCGGTATAGCGCACTAAATCCCGCTCCATGGCATCCAGCGTCGCGAGCAGCGTGGCCGCGTCCTCTTCGCGGAGGTCGAACCGGACCCCCCCCGGGATCATGTAGGCGCAGGTAATCCGCGCCCCGGTGATCAGCTCCAGCATATCGAGCGCCGTCTCCCGGAGGTCGAGCAGGTACATCCCCAGCGTCTCGTGCTCGATGGTGTAGCAGTAGGAGAAGTTGGCGATCAGGTGGCTCTGGAGCCGGTCCAGCTCGTTTGCGATCACCCGCAGGTATGCCGCCCTTTCAGGGACGGCAATCCCGCTGAGCTCCTCGAGCGCCTCGATGCAGACCATGTTGTGGATGACCGAACAGATGCCGCAGACCCGTTCGGCGAGGAACATGACCTCCTGCCATGGACGCCCCCGCATGATCTTCTCGATCCCCTTCTTCATGTATCCGAGCTCGAACTCTGCCCCGAGCACATACTCGCCCTTCGTCTCGCACTTGATCCGCACGGGCTCTTTCCAGCACGGGTGCACGGGACCCACCGGGAGTGAGACGTCCACGATCTTCTTCATCTCTTCTGTTCCTCGTAGTCTTTGAAGACCACCGGCGCCAGCGAGAGGATGGCGCTGATGATCTCGGTCGGCCGGGGCGGGCACCCCGGCACTTCGGCGGCGATGGGGATATGCTTTGAGACCGGGGGGTCCACCAGGGAATCGCGGCGGTTGAAGACGCAGCCGGAGATCGGGCAGTTGCCGATGGCGATGGCCGCTTTCGGCTCGGGGATCTTGTCCCAGAGGTCTTTGAGCTTGTCCTCCCACTGCGGGGTGAACGCACCGATGACCAGCAGGATGTCCGCCTCCCTCGGGTTGTTGTGCACGAAGATGCCGTACTGCTCGAGGTCGTACCGCGGGGAGAGGCAGGCGAGCACCTCGATATCGCACCCGTTGCACGACCCGACGTCCACGAACGAGACGTGGATCGACCGGGAGCGGACAAAGTTCTTCACTCTCTGGAGGATGGTCACTCTCTGATCACCTCCCGAATCGCCTCCTTTGCCTCTGCGATCGCGAGGGAAGGGTCTTTACCCTCACTGATCGCCTCTTCTGCCTCCCGGACGATCTTCTCCATCTCCTCCTTCGGGACGAGGGGGAGGTACCGGGTGAGGAGTCCTGCCCCGAGCTCCCTTGCCGCCTGGTCAAGACCGGCCTCTTCTGCCCTCGCCGCCTCGTACCGTGCCGGGATGTTCTCAAGGAGGATCATGTCGAACCGCCGCATCACCGCCTTCCGTATCTCCTGCTTTGATATCCCGAGGCGCTCTGCGAGCTGCGTGAGCACGGCGTCGTGTCGGGAGCTGGTGAGGATCCGGAACTTCATCGCGGTAAGGTCCTTTTCGTAAAGGAACTCCATCAACCCCCTCCTCCCAGCAGCGCGTAGATGACAAAGAGGAAGACCGCCCCCCAGACCGCCACCATCTCCCCCCGCCGGAGCCGCTCATCGCCCGCCACCCATCCGAGGATCGCGATCCCGCCAAGCAGTGCCGCGATGATGACCGATTCTGCCCGCACCACGGGGTTCTGCAGGTACTGGACCAGGGCGAGCACGCCATACGCAATGGCACCGGTGGCGAGGAGCTTGCGGATCACATCAGCATCCCCAGGATGACAATATATCCGAGCATGATCCCGGTAATCAGGCTCTGCACCGTGACACTGTCAAACGGCGAGAGCATCGGGCAGAGTGCACAGACAAAGGACAGGGAGACCAGGATGCCCAGCATCAACGCCAGCATCCAGACGAACGGGAGCTGTCCGATGAATATGAGTACAAATGCGTACAGGAGCACATAGGTCTTTAGACCATTACAAACCTCAAGGCCTGCCCTCCAGACCCCGAAGTGCTCGGTCTTGTACCCGCTCACCAGCTCCTTGCTCTCCACGATGGAGAAGGGGCCGAAGGGCATCTTGGAGAGGATCACGAGGTACATCGCGATGGCGGCCGGGGGCACGAGCAGGAGGAGCGGCCCTTCTGCCGCCTGGAAGGCGACGAGATCAGAGATCATGAGGGAGCGGGTGAAGTAAAAGACGGCGACGATGGTCACGAAGAGCGGGATCTCGGATGCGGCCGAGATGACCGACCTCACGCCTCCGAACTTCCCGTACGGGGATCCTGAGGAGAGGCCGAACCCGTGCTCCACGATCTTGTGGAGCATGTAGATGCCGAAGAGGAGGAGGATGCTCTCGCCGGCGAGCACCAGAAAGAAGGCGGCGACCCAGATCCCGATGGCCACCATGACGACCGAGACGAAGAGAGTCGCACTTGCCGTGCGGGGCACCCAGGTGGACTTGAAGGAGAACTTAAGCATGTGCAGGATCTCCTGCCAGATCGGCGGCCCGGGCCTCCTCTGGATGCGTGCGATGAGCTTGCGGTGTATTCCGAGCAGGAGAAGGCCATACAGCACTGCAAAGATGAGGTAGTCGATCATGTCAGTACCCGATGAATGGAATGTCCTCTTCGCCCTCGGATGCCCGCCACCAGAGCCCGAGGAAGACGATAAAGACCGGGAACGCGATCACGAGCGTGGTCTCCATCGCCCATGCCGGGATCCAGCCGGCTGCCTCCGCTCCCCATGCTGCAAGGCACGCGCCGCCTGAAGCCGCCATTACGGCCAGCACCGATCCCTTTTCATTCTTCTCACACCGATATCACGATCTCCACCACGCGCAGGAAGATGAGGAGCGAACTCAATGAGCACATGATCACGTACGGGGCCCCCGGAGCCCGGAACATCTCCGCCTTCGCGGCATAGAAGGGTGCCATCCCCTCGCCGATCACCCCCAGCATCAGGAAGGCCTTGGCGATCACCGGCACCATGACCGCAGGTGCGGAAAGCTCCCAGATGCTCAGTGTCCCGGTGGTGGCCAGCACGATGGCCGCCCCGCCGAAGAGGGGAAGCGTCGCCACCATGGCCACGATCCCGTACTGGTAGGCCGCGTTCAGGACGTGCCGGTTCTTTACCGCCGCCACGATCCCCACATTGGTGATGCCGACCATCGAGGTGAAGAGGGTGTAATTGAAGATATCCCCGCTCACCATCGCTCCCATGCTGGCAAGTCCGCATGCGATCGCCATGAACCGCCGGAACCGCATCTCAGAGAGCCCGGTCTCCTTGGCATAATACGCATCGGTACCGAATGCGATGTCGATCTGGTTCTCGGGCCTGCTCACCACCGCAAGCACGGTGAAGATCAGCGCGAGGACGAAGAGGCTTGCGGTATAGGGGGTGAAGTAGTCCACGATATCGCCGAACTCGAGGATGAAGAGCTCAGCCCCCCCGATGGCACCTCCGGGGAGCTCAACCATGGTACTCCTCCCGCATGGTGCCGACGAGCGCCATCTTGGCCATGACCTTCAGGAGGATGGCGCCACCGGCCATCATCACCGCAAAGAACCAGTATGACGGGGCCAGCAAGAAGACAAAGAAGGCCACGATCCAGATCGCCCACGCGTAACCGCTGACCGTCTCGATGAGCTCGAACCGCTCCTTCTGGCCCCTGCAGACGAAGAAGAAGATCACTCCTACCCCGGCCACCGCTCCTCCGGTAAACCCGGAGAGCACGATCCCGTAGACCACGAGGACGGCTGCCAGGATGGCCGG
>JAVVFN010000010.1:0-14844 GCA_032250645.1 Methanomicrobiaceae archaeon
CTTGCACACCCGGAGATCAGATGGAGTTCGGCACCCTCTTCAGCGATCACGATATTATGGACGTGCTGGATGGCCCTGTGTGCGAGGAAAAGGCATGTCTGCAGGGGAAGAACGTTTTTGCTCCCCTTGCGCGCGATGATCACGTACCCCTTCGGTTCCTCCTGTGCCGCGACATAACGGGTGTATTCATCTTTCTCCCTCGAGACCAGGCGCCAGTAGTAATCCTCCAGCCATACATAGCGTTCCAAGGCGGAGCCGATGGGCAATATCTCAATCCCCTCGTACGAGCAGGTGGACTGCAGTATCTCCTGGTCAATCTGGAAGAAACTTCCGCACCGGTTCATGGCAGAAAGGTCCAGCCCTGTTACTGCCAGGCGGTTTTTATCCTCGGGGGGAAGGGCATCGATCTCTTTTTTCAGACCATCTTGCATCTGATACACTCCATGTAGCCCTTTTCCTTTATCATTTTCAGCATCTCCCGCGGGTTCCCATGACAGCGTATTGTCCCCTCGCACATCATATGGCCGAGATCCGCATCAATATAATCGAGGATGTAGCCGGTGTGCGTGATGATAAGGCCGCTTTTCTTCCTGTTGACGATATGACGATCTTTCTCGAGGAGTTTTGCAATCGCCGACCCGATGAGAGAGATGTTCTCAAGGTCTACTCCGCTCTCAGGCTCGTCGAGCATGAGAAAGTCAGGGTGCTGGATCATGAGCTGGAGGATCTCGCTCCGCTTGATCTCCCCGCCAGAAAACCCGGCATTGATATCACGCGTGAGAAAGTCCGACATGTGCATGGCGGACGCATTTTCCGCCACTTTCTCCGGAATATTGCCAGAGGCCGCCACCAGCAGCTTGCCCAGTTTGAGACCCGAGATGGTGGGCGGCCGCTGGAACATCATGCCAATCCCGTATCTGGCCCGCTCAAACACGGGCAGGTCGGTGATCTCCATCCCCCGGTAGGTGATGCTGCCCTCGGTCACTCGAAAATTTGAAAAACCCATGATCGTGTTGATCAATGACGTTTTTCCCGATCCGTTCGGCCCCATCAGCACATGCGTCTCACCCTCCCTGATGGTGAGAGTGATGTCATGGAGGACTTCGCGATCGCCCACCTCTACATGCAGATTCTCGATGTTCAGCATAGATCTCTCTCTTGGTATGGCATCAAAGGGGTAAAATGGTTGTCCAACATGCAACAAGAATGATCCATGGGTGGTTCCAGCACGCTCGAATGAGTTATTCACCCTGGATCACAGCTCCTCAGCCGCGTCTCCGATACTTTCACTCCATGCATGGCAGAGTTACAAATACCCTATCCTCTGACCGTTTGCGTATGATGACATTTTCTTATCTTGCCGATCGTGCTGCCCGATACCCGACAATTATGCGGAGAAATCAGCTCTCCAAGATATCGTTCCTCAATTGCGGATCCGCTCTTCAGTGGAGGGTTCCTGGCTGGAGAGAGAGAACAGCAAAACCGCTCATCCTTGAAGTGTTGTGAAGGGGGAGGGGGTTTTAACCCGCGTTCCCTGTGACGAGGAGAGAGAGACCCTCACGGTCATATTGCCGGGATGCGATTGCATTGTACAGTTCGGCATTCCTGTTAAATTCTCCAACGAGCCTGTTATATTCCTTCAGCGTTGCATTATATTCGCTCACCTTCCGGTTATACTCCCCCAGCCGTCCCGCGTTTCTGAGGGTCTCCAGATCCCCCTGAAGCATGCTGAGTGTATCTTCGAGCGCGGCAAGATCGGGTTTCTGTGCCTCCATCTGTGCAAAAGCTTCCATCTCTGCCTTCTCTATCCTGAGGATCTGGTCACATCGCGTATAGGATTTTGTGCCTGAACCGAGCGGTATGACCCTTGGTGCCGAGGCAAGGGTGATGGCCCCCTCAAGCTCTTTGGGGGGAAGGGTGACAAGGGTTACGTTGGTCGTCTCCAGAAACGCATAGCCGGTATTTTTGAATATACAGCCTTCTGATCGCACCCCTAGTGCCATGTGGTCTTCCTGATCGAAGAAGAGGAGTGCCACGTCGTACCCCTCGCGTGAGAGGAGAGGTGCAAGAAGGAGGCTCTTGTCATCGCAGTCTCCCGACCACTCCACCACCGTCTCGATAGGGAACTTCGGGTGGTTTGCGGCAGGGTTGGTATGGTAGGGGATAGACTGGACGAAGACCGCGATGAGCTCAAGATACTCGTCATCATCCAGCGATGAATCGCTCCGGACCTCCCGGAGGTCTTCCAGGATGGCTTCATACAGGGGATTGAGGTCCGGGTCATCCATGAACGCCCTGAAATATCCCTCTATCCACACATCGTCTTTCACCGAACCAAAGAGGGTGGCTTCTTTCACTGCCTCTTTTGCTCCCACATATACCCTCAGGTCAACCGGGAGATCAAGAGAGACTTCGCGGTCCTGGAACACGAATGTAAAACTGGTATCTTCGGTTGCGGGGGGCCCTTCCGCGGGATTCAGCTCTGGATAGACCACCCTGGGTCCGGACGCACACCCTGCAAGCATGGGGGCGAGGAGGAGGAGGAGGAAGAGGAATGATACAGGTCTCACAGGTCTCATCATGATCAAGGGAATTATCGCATTTCTGATATTTGGGGTATTGCAATTACTTTCGCTCCGCGCGCCGGATCCTTTTTTCCGGCCGCTCCAAATCTCCTCATCGAGGAGCGAGCCATGTCATCTCCGGATCTTCTCTCACGGGTGGCAGAACGCTGGCAGGAGCAGATTGCCCGGCAGAAAGAGTACGAGGTGCTGAGGGACGGGAACCTCTTCGGACATCACATGGCATCCTCACCCCTGAGGCAGTCCGAGTATATACGGGCGATCGCGTTACGGGAGGCTCTCCTGAAGGAGTATGAGAACTGCAGCGTGAGCGATCTCTTTCCGGGGGAGGAGATAGAGACTCCAAGGGGATCCTGTTATGCACTCAGGTACCAGACCAAACTCCGGCTACCCCGGGCTGATCCTATGCAGGTCCGGGAAGATTTGTTTCGAGATCTCACCCTTATCTATGGGATCGGACCCCGGACAGCCAGAAAATTACACGCGAGGGGCTACCGGAATATCGCTGACCTTCTGGGCCACCCGCGATACCGAAGAGATGCCCGATCTTTCCTCACGATGCTGGATGCAGGGGACGGAAATGCCCTGCTCGGCTGGATGCGGAGGTGGTATCCTGCCTCCCATCGCTCTGTACTGAAAAGTTCTCTCCTGCAGGATTCCGGATCATACACCTTTCTTGATATCGAGACACTCGGACTCTTCTCGCGTCCTGTCATCCTCATCGGGATCGGACGTCTCGAAGGCGCCGGCCTCGCCGTTACCCAGTACCTGATGAGGGAGATCGAAGAAGAGGAAGCCGCCCTCGCGGCAACATTTGATACGCTCCTCAATCACTCTTCCGCCCTCTTCACGTTCAACGGCAGGTCATTTGATCTCCCCTATCTTCTGGAGAGATCTGCCTATTACGGCTGGCCGCGTGAACTTGCAATTCCCCACTACGATATCCTGCATTTTTCCCGCCGGATGTGGAGGGACACGCTCCCTGATTGCCGGCTCCAGACGATTGAACAGATGATAGGAGAAGATTGTCGGGGTAACGACGTCCCGAGCGCGCTGGTGCCAGAATTCTACGAGACCTATTTGAAGACAGGGAATGCAGGCATGCTCAAACCCATCATCGAGCATAACCGGCTTGATATCATATCACTTGCCCGCATCTATGCCCTTCTCGTGGAGGGACTCCGGTGACGGTGCCTGATCTTCTTGCGGGTCTGGCCGCTGATCCGCACACAGGAGCCTGCATGGCCCATGTCGAGGTGATACCGGCAAAGGGGGCTGTGTACGCAGCGCTCGATAGACCACTCCCCGACGTGCTGGAAGCATACTTGAAGGATCGCGACATCCGGCTTTACTCCCACCAGTCTCATGCGATTGAAGCGATACGTCGCGGAGAGAGCATCATACTCACCACAGAGACTGCATCCGGAAAGAGCCTCGCGTTTTCCCTCCCGGTCTTCGAGACGCTCTCCCATGACGGGGACGCGACAGCACTCCTCCTCTACCCCACAAAGGCGCTCGCGAATGACCAGCTGGCAATGATACGGGGCATGGAAAAATATTCAGGAATCCCTGCACAGGCAGCCATCTATGACGGGGATACCCCGTCCCACCGGCGATCCCAGATACGGAGCAGCTCAAGGGTGATCCTGAGCAACCCTCACGAGATCCACCAGATCCTTCCCTGGCACCACAAATGGAGCTTTTTTTTGGGAAATCTCCAATATATCGTCATTGACGAAGCCCACCGGTACAGGGGTGTCTTCGGATCGCATGTCGCATTTCTCCTCCGCCGCCTTCTCCGGATCGCCCGGATGTACGGCGCAGAGCCACAGTTCATCCTCTCTACCGCCACCATCGCAAATCCCGGCGAATTTGCCCGGAAACTTACCGGGAAGCACACCACCCTCATCGCTTCCGACGGCGCTCCTCATGGAAGGCAGTACTTCGTGCTCTACAACCCGTTTGCCACAGGGGATGATGGCCGTTCCACACACCGGGAGACCGTTGACCTGATGCAGCGGTGCATCCGGGTTGGTATGCAGACACTCGTCTTCACAGTCTCACGCCGTATGGCTGAAGTGATCGCGATGCGAGTGCGCCAGCTCACGCCAGAATACCCGATATCCGCATACCGGGCCGGTTACCTCCCGCTCGAGAGGCGCGCGCTTGAGGAGGGACTACAGGAGGGGAGGGTCCATGGTGCAGTGACCACCAATGCCCTTGAGGTGGGGATTGATATCGGGAGCCTTGATGCGGTCATTATCTCCGGTTTTCCAGGGACAATGGCCGCAGCACGCCAGCAGGCAGGACGTGCGGGGAGACGCGGCGGAGATGCACTCGCAGTACTTGTCGGCTTTCACAATCCCCTTGACCAGTTCTTCATGCACAATCCCGATGCCTTCTTCTCCAGATCCCATGAACACGCGATCGTCGACCTTGAAAATCCCTACATCATCGGTGGTCATATCCTCTGTGCAGCCGCAGAAAGCCCCCTCAGACCGGCTGAATGCCCGGATCTTTTCGGTGACGATGCCCCGCGTCTCATCACCTCGTTTGAACAGCAGGGCCTCCTGAAAAGAGGGCGTGAAGGATGGCTCTATGCAGGGAGGGGGAGGGCAGTGGAAGCTACCTCACTCACCGGTACCGGTACGGATGGGTTCCAGGTCTTCTCGGGAGGCAGGGTAATCGAAACCCTCAGCAGGGCTCAGGCGTTCAGGGAAGCGCACCCGGGGGCAGTGCTCCTTCACCAGAAAGATACCTTTCTTGTGGAGGATTTTGACCTCGAGACCGGGCGGATACGGGTGCGGGCAGAAAATCTGGATATCCATACCGAACCGCTCACGAATGTCGATGTCAATATCCTCCTGGAGAGGGCTCATTTTGCTGCGGGAGGAGTAGAAGTCTTTTTTGGTGATGTGGAAGTGGTCGAGACCACCTCTGCGTACAGGGTCAAGAGATATGATGAGGTGATACGGACTTTGCCGCTGGATCTTCCGCCTCTCCGGTTTGCCACCCGGGCATTCTGGTTCACAATCCCGGAGACGATGGTTACTTTGCCACCGATTGCTGCCTGCGATCTTGGCGGGGCACTGCACGCGACTGAACACGCGCTCATCGGGATGATGCCATTTCTGGTGCAGTGCGACCGCCGGGATGTGGGTGGCGTTTCGTCCTCGAGGTTCCCAGGCACCGGGCTTCCCACCGTAATCGTGTACGATGGACACGAGGGGGGGGTTGGCATTGCAGAAAAAGCGTTTGAGCTCTTCCCCGATCTCTGCAAGGCTGCCTGCAGCCTCGTGGAAAGTTGCGCCTGCACCGAAGGGTGCCCGTCCTGTATCCTTTCTCCCAAGTGCGGAAGTGATAACATGCCGCTGGACAAAAAGGGTGCACGGGGCCTTCTTGCTGCGTTGTGCAGTGCATTCCCATCAACGGGGTGATTCTTATGCCGCCGAACAACGTGCTGCTCACAGGAATACCGGGAGTGGGGAAGACCACGGTGATTCGCAGGCTGGCAGAGATCCTCCACCCGGTCCGGCCTGCCGGGTTCTATACCGAGGAGATACGGGACGGAGGGCTACGTGTTGGCTTTCTGCTGGTGAGCCTTGACGGACCACGGGAAATCCTTGCCCACACAGCGATACAACGCAAAGAACAGGTCGGGAAATACGGGGTGGATATCGAAGGTTTTGAACGGTTCCTCGAGGGTATTTTGTTTTTCGAGCCGGGAAGGGGCATTTGCATCATTGATGAGATCGGGAAGATGGAGTGTTTTTCGGAACAGTTCAGGGAGCTTGTCCCCTTAATCCTCGAATCCCGGGTCCCCTGCGTCGCGACCATCGCCCTGAAGGGCACACCGTTCATCCAGTCGGTGAAGGAGAGGGACGATGTCGTGCTCGTGGAAATGACAAGGGAAAACCGGAATCAATGCGCAAACAGAATATTGCGGCTGCTCTCTCCTGATGATCGGTCCCCCTTTGAGTGATCCAATCCGGGATGGGGTCTGTAAAGATCAACATAATCGAGGTGTCCTTGAGTTCCGTTCAGGATCTCTTCTCAGAACGGACCGCGAGGAAGACCGGACCTCTTACGTCGACTTTTCTTCCGTGGTCTGTGATATACCTCATGGCATGCTCTGCTATTCTCAGGTTGATGTCGCTGGGGAGCTTGGCCATCTTCACCTGCGCTGCTGCCTCCTTCCCGCAGCGGGCCTCCTCCTCGATCCGGGATGCCGCAAGCGCGGCGGCCGCTTCAAGATAGGTAATTCCCGTGGATACCCCCTCCTTTCTGACCTCTGCCCATTTCTCCGTGGGCGGGATACCCAGCACAGAGCCCTGGTGGACCATGATCTCATTGAAGCATGCCGGACCGCAGAGACGTGCCCCCTCCTCCCGCTCTTCCACGATCACCTCGAGATCAGTACCGTGGATCGTTCCCTGCCATGCAGGAAAGCTGCACGGGCCCGGGGCCTGGGCATGTGCCGTCGCGGTCCTGACGATCGACTCTGCCAGCATTCGTCCTTCCACGGTTTGGGGTTCCTCACGGAGCCCTATGGCCCGGGCGATCTCGAGATCTGTCATCAACCGGGGGAAGAACTGAGGATAGGTCAGCTGCCGGACATCGTCTGATTCGTAGCAGATCATGGCAAGCCTCTCCACTCCCAGCCCGAGGTTCATGACCGGGATCTCGATCCCGTATTCGGCGAGCGCAGAGGGGGAGTATACTCCAAACGTGGCCACTTCCACCCAATCATGGACAGGGTGGCGGGCATAGACCTCGGTCTGGGTATCAGGCATATAGTATTTCGACCGTTTTTCGTCAGGCCTGAAGGTGAAATCCGTAAAGCCAAATGCCGAGAGAAGGGCCTCACTTACTGCCATCCCGTCTTCTGCGGTAATATTGGGACCTGCAACCACGCAGGAGGCAGAATGGTAGGTCATCAGCCGGGTAGGGCTTTCCTCCTGCTCACGCCGGAAACAGCGGTCAACGGAGAAGAGCCGTATAGGATAAGGGACCCGGTCCCAGAGAGATGCGAGGGTGAGAAACCAGCCGCTGGTCATGTGGCTGCGCAGGGTCATGCGCGAAGGTTCAGGGACCAGTTCCCGAAACTCGGGAAAGACCTCGTCCAGGATCCGGACTGCGACCGCGTCGTCTGTCCCCAGTACCCCGGCGAGGGTGACCAGAAGCTCGTCCCCGTCAATCGTGGCCTTCTTGTAGGCATGGAGGGTCTCTTTGAGATTTTTCTCCATCTCCTCACCCACAGCCCTGCCCAGTATCCGGGATATCTGGTCGACCTGCGTCTTGGCGATCCCAATATTCGGGCGGGGGAGTCCTGCAAGGTAGAATACCCTGTCCAGGACCGCGCTCGCTTCAGGACCGAATTGGCGGTATATATCCTGTTCCTCGATGATGAGAGGGTTTGCCGCCTCATCAAACCCCAGCCGCAGATAGACCTCGCGCAGCCGATGGATCGTCTCGAATATCGGGTGCGGGGAAGTACGGGGATAGTACTTCCGCGGGTACCGGCCGCTGATCGGTGCTGGCGTGAGAACCTCCGGGCCACGGTGCCACGCCGTCTCAAAATCCTCCCTTGCCTGCCGCTTCCATTCTTCCGCGTCAAACTTCATACATGCCGCTCCATACAGACCACCCGCGATATCGGGCTTTCATTGGTAATTTCATAGTCACAGTATTTCGCGATTTCGTTTGCAAAGGCCTTCACATGTGCGTGTTCCGGCATGTGCGAACGTGAAAGCCTGCGACGGCTGTATCCGAGGTACATATAGCCTTTCACTTCCACATACCGCGATCCTGAATCCTGGATCATCGCCGCATACTTCCCGGGCGAATGGTCATTGAGATCGTGTACTACTGTGATGCGTATGGCCGACCTCCGCCCGCCGAGAAGTGCGAGGCTCTGCTGGATCTCCTCCCAGTAATCTCCCTTTGGCCGGCAGACAGAAAGATAGGTCTCGCGGTCGGGAGCGTCAAGAGAGATATAGGTCTGGGTGGGGTTGCATGCCTCGATAACCCATGGGCGTGTCCCGTTGCTCACCAGGAACGTGATGTATCCTTCCCCGGAGAGCATGCGGATGAACTCGGGGAGCGGCGAGTAACAGGTCGGTTCGCCAGAGAGCGAGATCGCCACCATGGTGGGGTCCAGGGCTTCGCAGAAGCGCTGCTCGGAGACATACCGGGAGACTTTGAATCCGGAGAGCGCTTTTTTCTGCAGACGGCGCAATGATGCCACCATCTCGGCAGGATCGATCTCCTGCTCCTCCCGCACCTCGTGCTCCATGGAACGCCAGCAGAAGAGACAACGCTGGTTGCATCTTAGAGTCGGGGTCATCTGCACGCACCGGTGGCTCTCGATCCCATAGAAGTGGTGTTTGTAGCACATATCGCCGCCGCGGAGAGCCCGCTTGTTCCACATGCACGGTTTCAATGCGGCAGACGACTGCGGGTTGAAGAATTGGTAACCCTGTTTTTTCAGGGCCCTACATGCTTCGGAGTGCATCGATCCCCAGTGTTTCCAGCGCTTCCTTCAGGGTGTTCTGGGTGGCTGCCACCAGCGTGAGCCTGCTCTCCCTGGTCGCCCCCTCGCTTTTCAGGACAGGCTCGTAGCGGTAGAAGGTGTTGAAGAGATCTGCAAGCTCCCGTGCGTAAATGGAAAGATGGTGCGGCCTCCGTTCCTCCACAACCCGCTCAATTATGCGCGGGAAGAGGGCAATCAGTTTGGCAAGCGCGATCTCGTGCTCGCTCTCGAACTGGTATGCATGGCCGAATTTCCCGGCCTTCTCGAGGATACTGCAGGCGCGGGCATGCGCGTACTGGATATATGGCGCGCTCTGCCGTTCGAAATTGAGTGCTTCTTTCCAGTCAAAGACGGTACTCTTGTCCGGAGAGACCCTGACAATATCGTACCTGATCGCGCCCACTCCGACCGAACGGGCGATGCTCCGTTTCTCTTCCTCTTCAAGGTCAGGACGCCGGGATTCGACCTCGTCAAAGGCCCTCTTTGTCACCTCCTCGATCAGCTCGTCGGCAGAGACAAACTTGCCAGCCCGGGTGCTCATGGAGCCTTCGGGAAGTGATACAAACTCAAAATACACGATTTCAGGAGGTTTTTCCCCTAGCAGCCGGAGGGTGCAGATCAGCTGGCCTCCGATCAGCTTGTGGTCGGCCCCCAGCACGTCGATGAGCAGGTCGAACGCCTTCCCCTTCCACCGGTGGTAGGCAAGGTCACGGGTGGCATAGACAGAGGTCCCGTCCTTCCTCCGGAGGACATAGTTTTTCTCAAATCCGCACTCGGAGAGGTCGAGCGCAAGCATCCCGTCCTCGATGCACTGGGAAAGCGCCCGCGCACGGGCAATGATCTCTTCCATGCTGCCATCCCGCACAAAATCACTCTCCCAGACATACCGGTCATGGGAGATATTGAGGGAAGAGAGGGTCTGGCGTATCCCTTCAACGCAGGTGTCCACCACGTTCCGGAATGCGAACGCCATCTCCTCATCACCCCGCTCGATCCTTCCCATCCTGTCATCAATCTCCGGCAGTATTGAGGGGTCCTCTGCAATTACCCGGTTTGCCTCGATATAGACCCGCGCAATATAGTGGTCACCCTTTTCGCCTTCCTTCTGCACGATGCCAAGGTGATCGGCCCCCCAGGTGACGATGGCAATCTGCCGCCCCATATCATTGAGATAGTACTGGACCTCCTGCTCAAACCCTGCCTTCTGAAATGCCCTTGCAAGCGTGTCGCCGATGACGGAGTTCCGAATATGTCCGACGTGGAGCGGGCCATTCGGGTTCGCGCTGGTATGTTCAATGCTGACCGTCTCCTCTCGTGCCGGGAATGATCCGTAGCCGGGCTTCAATGCTGCCGTTACCGCTTCGCTGAGGTATGATCGCCCGAAATGGAAATTAAGGTACGGGCCTTTCGCCTCCACCCGGATGTCGTACCGTTGCAACGATTCGCCGATCTCTCCGGCAATTTCCTGTGCAATGTGCGCCGGGGCCTTCTTCTCTGTTCTGGCGAGGCGGAAGGCGATGGTGGAGGCCAGATCTGCATGCTCTCCGCCCTCCACGAGCTCCACCTCCCCGTTGGGCACGTACACGGAGAGTGCACGGCGGATGATCTCGAGCATCTGGTGATACATCTAATATCCCGTCCTGTAACGAAGAATTGCGGCAAAACCACCGAACGCATTATAGAGCATCGCACCTTCCTCAAAATCATCCGAGATGATCTTGACATCGCTCCCGCCCGCATCGGCAAGCTCCGTGAGTTCGTCGATGATATCTGTCTCTTCTTCGATATAGAGCGGTGCGCTGCACTCAGGGCAGGCACCAAGATCGATCTCTGCCATACTGGACCCGGGTTCGATCTCGACCGTCTCCTCCCGGGAATATTCGCAGCTCTGGCAGGAGATCTTCACCCTCGATCTCCGCAGCCTCTCGGAAAGCAGGAGGAGATCCACTGAGCCAAGTTCAAGGTTCTTTCGCACGCTCTCCTCCCCGTAGGCGGAAAGACCGTTTTCTTTGACGAGTTCCTTGAAAAAGCGCTCCATCGCGGTCTTTTCTTTCATCACCTCAACGCCGCGGAGTGCGTCGGAGGCAGCGTCCACGAGCTCGGAAAGGCCGCTTTCGTTGGTATAGGTCACGTCAAAGAGGCCGATTACCCGTTTCTGCAGCTCGTGGTGGAGGAAGTTCCCCTCGTAGAACTCTTCTTTTGTGGGGGTGGGCCCTCCGATTAAAACTCCTTTGAACCGTTCAAAAAAGTCCTTTTCCTGCAAAAAGACGTCGCTTGCTCTCTCTCCAACCTTTTTGTAAAACTCGTTGATCGCAATGAGCCGCAGGCGCTGGAACCGCATGGCTGACTGGCCGCCCTTCCGCTGCTTTCCAGGGACCGTTGAGGTGACCCCGGTGACCGGCTCGATCCGGTTACCGCGGAGAAACCCGATATATGCCTCCCTGCGATCGATGACAATGAGGCCGTAGACCTCCTTTTCCACCAGCATTGCTCTCAGGGGCTCAAGTTCAAAGGATGAACTGCACCGGTACATGTAGAGGTTGAGCGGCTCGGGTGGCTCGATGATGGTGCACTGAAGGTCCGTCCGGTCTCCTCCAAGCTTGATCGTCCCGCAGAAGATGGCCATACCATGTTCCGGGGGTCGGTTATAGTACTTGAGACGGGAAAGGATGGATGAGATGGCGCTCTGGACATTTGTCCTTGTCTGCTTGCTCTTGATGTTCGAGCACTGCCCGAACTCATCGCGGAGCTGTGCAGTGACATCGAAGATCTGTTTATCCGGAGGGACATAGATGGTGATCAGTTCGGTACCGCTCCCTTCCTTTGCTGCAAGCCTCTCCAGCATCTTCTTGAACTCGTAGCGCTTTCGCGCGACATCCAGCTCTTCGGTCTCAACCATATGTCCAGTTCCCCGGGAAATCAGGAATTATATATCATTCGCTTCCTCCGGGCTTAAAAGCTCGGAGTGTCATCCGGGATGAAGGATTCCCCGGCCAAGGCAGAGACAGGCGAGGCAGATAGTCTTGGCATCCCTGATAGTACCTTTCTGGATCATGGATGTAAGTTCGCTCTGGTGCAGCTTCACCAGCTCGATCTTTTCATCTTCATCCTTCTCAAAATCCGATGAGGGGGAGAGGTCCCGGGCCTCAAAGAGATAGATGACCTCATCGGTGTAGCCGGGGGTGGTGAAGATCTTGCCGTGAGGTGTGAGTTTTCCGGCTGACAGCCCGGTCTCCTCGATCAGCTCGCGCCGCGCGGTCTCTTCAGGTTCTTCTCTTCCATCAATTGTCCCTGCAGGGACTTCATAGATCCATGCATCGAGGGGGAAGCGGTACTGCCTGATCAGGTAGCAGAACTCGCCATCGATCGGGAGTATGGCCACCGCAGGTCCCGGGCGGACCACGATCCTCTCTCTCCGGGTACCGTCAGGAAGAGTGTGCAGGACCTTCTCGATCCTGAGGCGTGTTCCGCGATAGATCTCCACGGCCACTCACCCCTCATACCGGATGGGATCAGGGATCCCGAGCTCCCCGAATGCCTGCATCCGGAAATGGCATGATGCACAGCGTCCGCAGGCAGGCTCATCACTGCGGTAGCAGGACCAGGTATGCTCGTAGGGTACGCCGAGCGCGATCCCGATCTCCAGGATCTCCCGCTTGTTCATATGGATGAACGGCGCCCTGATCGCGATCTTCTGCTCTGTCGCAGTCCCGAGGTCTACCACCCGCCTGAAGGCCTCGATAAATTCAGGTCTGCAATCAGGATACCCTGAGTAATCAGAGGACTGGACGCCGATAAAGACGGCCTCTGCCCCTCTTGCCTCTGCAACACTGGTGGCGATGGAGAGAAGGTTTCCATTCCTGAACGGGACGTACGTATTCGGGATCTCCTCCTCTTCTCTCTGGTAGTCAGGGATGTCGAGCGAAGCATCCGTAAGGCTACTCCCCCCTATTTTGGCCAGGTAGTCAAGAGAGAGTTCAATGAACTCGATCGCGCCCAACGCCGAGGCGATGGCCTGTGCGCAACGATGCTCCTTCCTTCCGGTGCGCTGCCCGTAGCAGGTATGGAGCGCCAGGATCTCATAGCCCTCCGCGCGCGCAAGATAGGTCATGGTTGACGAGTCCATTCCACCGGAGAGGAGGCAGACCGCCTTCATTACCGCACCCCGATGACCTTGTGAAGCTGGACCTGGAGCCGGACGGATAGGCCCTCTTCCAGGATGAAACCGGCAATATCACCATAATTCGAGCCCCATACCGGAGAGAGGAAGACCTCGCATGAGGGCGGGTAGGAATCCAGCACGGCTGAGGCATACCGGCAGTCCTGCTCATCCGCGACCACGAATTTCAGTGAGTCCTGAAGATGGAGATAGGGAATGAGGGAGAGGTTGCTCTGCTCTCCTGAGGAAGGACACTTGACGTCCATGCAGATGGCCGCCAGGGACTGAAAAGGGCGAAAATCGATGGTCCCGTTGGTCTCGATCTCAACAGAGTATCCTTCAGCCGAGGCCTGCCTGAGGAGCCTGAGAAGCGCGTCGGCCTGCAGGAGGGGCTCTCCGCCGGTGATACAAAGTCGTCGTCCGGGATACCGGCGGATCTCGTGTAAAACCGTTTCCTCCGGCATTTCCTGCCCGCCCTCTCTTGAAAGGGGCGTGTCGCACCACCGACAGGCAAGGTTGCACCCGGCACAGCGCACAAAGATCGAGGGATATCCCTGCCTCTTCCCTTCCCCCTGGATACTCCGGAATATTTCACTGATCTGCATGGTTCCATTCCGCATAGCAGCTGACCGATTCCCAGATCCGTACCTTCACGACCTGAGCATTCTGATTGCGGAAGGCACATTCCGCCCCGATAAGGGTGGCGATCTCTGAAGCCAGCAGCTCGCTTGTCGGGTCGCCCGGGGTGGTGACCACCTCCTGAAAGGCCGAGAACGCGGCCACCATCGGATCCTCCTCATTGAGGATGACCTGGTGGTCAAACCTCCCCACCACCTCCTTGATACAGTTGTAGTCCACAAGGATCCCTGTCACCGGGTCGGCTTCTCCTTCTATCCATACCTCCGCTCTCCACTGGTGTCCGTGGAGACGTGCACATTTCCCCACGTAGTGCAGGAGCCGGTGACTCGCTTCAAAAAATGCTTCCTTGTAGATCCGGGCAATCATTTCCTTAATGTTGCCCGCCGCGGGATATAATATTATTAGCAGAAACGTTGCATGTATATAAGCAAGACGAGGGTCTGGCCATAATATATAAATCAATTTCGCGCCATAGTTTGTACCTCAAAGAGGGAATCCTATAGTGCCTGAACATTGATATATGAGGGTAATTCATGGGAAATGGAAAATTCGCAGCGAGAAAATGCAAGCGCAACGCTAAAAACAGCCGGTGGAGGGATCCTAATTATGCCCGGCGCCAGCTCGGCCTGGACATCAAGTCTGACCCGCTGGAGGGCGCCCCCCAGGCACGAGGGATCGTGCTCGAGAAGGTGGGTGTCGAGGCAAAACAGCCGAACTCGGCAATCAGGAAGTGTGTCCGCGTCCAGCTGATTAAAAACGGACGTCAGGTCACTGCGTTTGCGGTGGGGGATGGAGCGATCAACTTCATCGATGAACACGACGAGGTCACCATCGAGGGGATCGGGGGCCGTCTGGGCCGGTCGAAGGGGGATATCCCTGGTGTCCGCTTCCAGGTGACGGCGGTCAACAACGTCTCTCTCAAAGAGATGGTG
>JAVVFN010000110.1:0-5115 GCA_032250645.1 Methanomicrobiaceae archaeon
CTCCCGAAGAGCCATGATCAGCCTCGGGATTACCGGCGCATTCAGGCTGGTCCGCAGGAGGAGGTCCTGCTGCACAAAAATCTCCTGCACGTTCCCGTGCGCCTCCACCCTTCCTTTGTGCATCACGTAGATCTCGTCCGCAGTCTCGGCCACCATGTTCACGTCATGTGTGGCGAAGATCACGGTCATGCCGTATTTCTCCGGGAGGGAACTGATAAACCCGAGAATGTCCCGGGCGCCCTGCGGGTCGAGCCCCGCCGTCGGTTCGTCAAGGACCAGCACCTGCGGCTCCATGGCGATGACACCCGCGATAGCCACCCGTTTCTTCTCCCCGCCGGAGAGGTGGTGGGGCACGCGCTCCCGCAGGTGCTCGATCCCGAGGAGCCGAAGCGACTCGTCGACCCGGTGGGAGACCGTCTCCTCGTCGAGCCCGAGGTTGGTCGGCCCGAACCCCACGTCCTGCTCCACGGTGGGAGAGAAGATCTGGTCGTCCGGGTTCTGGAAGACGAGCCCCACGAATTTCCTGATCTCCCGGATATTCTGCCGCGTGACCTGCTCGCCCCTGATGAGCACCTCACCGCTGGTGGGCTTCAGGATCCCGTTGAAATGCTGGAACAGCGTGCTCTTTCCGGCTCCATTGGGCCCGATCACCGCGATCCGGGTATTCCTCGGTGCGATGAAGTTGACTTCCTGCAGGGCCGCAATGCCGCTCGGATAGACATGGGAGAGATCCCGGGTCTCGATGAGGTGCATAACAAAATGAATCCGTAAGAGAGGGTATTCGGGGTTATTCTTTTGGCTTTGCCACCACCGATCCTACACCCCACACGAGGCCGATCATCAGGAGCGTCCCGATCACCACGGCAAAGACCTCGCCGGGCTTATCAAGGCCCGCGATACTGTAGTCAGGCATGGGGGAATCGATGGAGAAATCGTTCCCGGTCGTCTCGACCACCGCATCCTCGGCAAGTTCCGCCTGTCCCTCGTCAAGGTCTCCCCCGGTGACCTCCTTTGCACCGTAGATCGAGAAGAACGCGCTCTCGAGGCCGTCCGGGTTGCTGGAGGCAAGGAACGGGGCGAGGACGGCGATGAGCACCGCGAGGGCCACTGCTGCCATGATGAAGGTCTTCTTCTCCATCTAGACCACCGCCCCCGTGCCGTGCTGCATGATATCCGGACGTGCGGTCGCGATCAGGTACAGGGCCACGGCAGTGATGCCTCCCTCGATGACGCCGATGATCGCATGGTAGAGCCCCATGGAGAAGAGACCTGCCTCAAGCGGGAAGGTGCCGGCGATTGCCATCTCCCCTGCACAGAGGACGGCCGAGACGAAGAGCGATGCCCACCCTGCCACGAATGCAGAGAAGTACATGTTCTTTGAAATTGCCATGAGCCCGGAGTAGCCGTAGTACCCGACAAAACCGCCGACCACGCCCATGTTGATGATGTTTGCCCCCATCACGGTGAGCCCGCCGTCCCCGAAGAGTATGCCCTGCACGATCAGGACGAGTGTTAAAACAAATACGCCTGCGAAGGGGGAGCCGAGGACGATGGCGGCCAGCGCCGCACCGACCATGTGCCCGGAGGTGCCGAAGGGGATGGGGATGTTCATCGCCTGGATGGCGAAGATTCCTGCTGCAAGCACTGCGATGAGGGGCACTTTCTCGTCATCAAGTGCATTTCTCGCCCATTTCAGTGAAAATGCGATGAATATGAGCGCGATAATCCAGTACACTGCACTCTGTGAAAGCGGTACAAACGCGTCAGGGATATGCATTGAAACACCAGGGATGAGAA
This sequence comes from Methanomicrobiaceae archaeon, assembly GCA_032250645.1. Taxonomy (GTDB): domain Archaea; phylum Halobacteriota; class Methanomicrobia; order Methanomicrobiales; family Methanomicrobiaceae; genus JAVVFN01. Next base: position 1,798 of record JAVVFN010000110.1, read on the forward strand.
TAACACCTTAATAGATAAAAGTATTACGCAATATTCTCTTTCAAAATAACGGTGTTAACTTCTCATACGCAATTCGTCTTAGTTCAGACCCCAGCACCGCCCGCAGCAGTCCCGCACACGCCGGTCTCCGCATGGCTTCCCGCAGGAGTTTTCCCGGACGGTCCATGTCACCAGCGGCAAGGATGCACGCGACCCAGGCGTCGCTTCCAATCTCGCGGATGGCTGCATCGATCGTCTCGGGGACAAGACGCCTCCGCAGGGAGAAGAGCCGGTACCCGAGTGCAAGATCCCTGCCAAAGTCCGCTTTCCAGCGCTCTTCGTAGCGGGAGAGGTCAGAGGGGGCGAACCGGCCCTCGCTGCAGCATTGGACGGCGACCCCGGCGGCATGCTTCGCGGACCGGACCCCCGTATAGATCCCTCCCCCCGAGGTGGGCTTTGCAAACCCCGCCGCATCGCCCGCAAAGAGGGTCCGCCCTGCAAAGGTGCGCGGCATCACCCCGAGGGGGATGGTGCCGGTGACGAGGTGCAGAGAGGTCGCTCCGAACCTTGAAACGAACGTTTCGAACCTGGAGCGGACGCCAGAGAGGCCGCAGAGCCCCACACGGGCACGCCCCTTTCCTGACGGGATCATCCAGCCGAAGAAGTCCTCCGATGCATGGGGGTGGAGCTCCACCAGCCTTTCGTCAGCCACACGGCAGGGGAGCTCGGCCTGGATGCCGGCAAGGTGGACCGGGCTCCGGGCAAGCCCCATCATCCTCGCGATGCTGCTCCTCGGGCCGTCGGCGGCGATCAGCATCCGGAACGGGATCTGGCGGGAGCCGCCCGGGCCCCGCACGGTGAGGGTCTGGCCCGAGATGCCGGCCGCGGTGGTCTTGACCATCACCTGCGCACCTGCCCCTGCCGCCTCTTCTGCCATCTCGCGGTCGAGCACCATCCGGTCCACCACGTATGCACGGGGGCGGTCGTCGGCAAATGAGGCCTCGATCCCCCCGTTTCCCACGATGCGTGCGCCGTATACTCTGTGGAGGATGGAGCGCTCCGAGACCCCGCACTCCCTGAATGCCTCGAGGCTTAAGAGGCCTGCGCACTGCACCGGGATACCGATCCCCGCATGCTCCTCGACGAGCAGGGTCGAGAGGCCCTCCCCGGCACAGGCCCGGGCCGCCGCGCAGCCTGCCGGACCTCCGCCCACCACCACCACATCGAACATCTATTTGACAGAGTACTCCGCACCTCATAATAGAAAATGACAGCTGAGGTCCAGTTCCGGTGGAAGCAGTGCCTGATCATCCGCAATGATATCAAGATGAGCTGCGGCAAGAAATGTGCGCAGGCCGCACATGCAGCCATCGGTGCATATGAGCATGCCGGTAAGGAGGAGAGAAGGGCGTGGCTCTCGGAAGGGCAGAAGAAGGTGATCCTGAAGGTTGACTCGCAGCGGGCGCTCTTCGAACTGAAGACCATCGCGGAGCGGGCCGGGCTTGCAACCGCGCTCATCACCGATGCGGGGCTGACCGAGATCCCTCCCGGCACCGTGACCGCGCTGGGGATAGGCCCGGCGAGAAGCGAGGAGATCGACCGGGTCACCTCTGACCTCTCCCTCCTATGATCCCCTCACCCTACCCCCTGGAACGCGAGCTCGGGATGGAGTACTATCAATCTGATCTGCCCGGGATCGGAGGGGTGCTCCGCGAAACGGCGGAGGACTTCAGGGTCGAGGAGATCCCGCTCCCTCACGCGGGGGAAGGGAAGTATCTGATCTGCAGGCTGACCAAGAAGAACTGGGAGCTGCAGAGAGCGGTAAAGGAGATCGCACGCTCGCTCGGGATCAGCCACCGGCGGATCGGGTGGGCGGGGACCAAGGACAGGCGGGCGGTCACCACTCAAGAAATCTCCATTTATAACCTCCGGCCGGATGAGGTGGATCAGGTACGGCTCGGCGACCTCTCCCTCGAGGTGGTGGGCACCGCACCCTCCGGTCTCTCCCTCGGAGCTCTCGCCGGGAACCGGTTCACCATCACCATCCGCCACTGCGAGAGGGAGGATCTTGAGCCGAGGGTGAAGGGGATCATTTCTGCCGCCCGCGGTGGATTTCCCAATTACTTCGGGCTCCAGCGGTTCGGAAGCCTCCGCCCCGTCACCCACCGCGTCGGGAAGCACCTCCTCCGCCAGGACTACGAGGGGGCGGTAGCCACCTACATCGGGTTTGTCTCCAGCGCCGAGCCTGATGAAGCCGCATTCGCTCGGCAGCGTTTTCTCGAGGAAGGGAAGGTCAGGGAGGCGCTCAGGTCGCTTCCCACCCGGCTCTCCTACGAGCGGGCGCTGCTCCACCACCTGGACGAAAAGCCGGGCGATTTCAAGGGGGCGCTCGCCACCCTGCCCCCCAGGCTCCTCTCCATGTTCGTGAGCGCCTACCAGTCCTACCTCTTCAACCACATGCTCAGCAGGCGGATGGAGAGAGCAGCGCTCGATACCCCAATCCCCGGCGACCGCCTCATCTTCGCGTCCGGGAGGGTGGATGTGGTGCAGGAAGGGTCACTCCGGGCGGCCCGGCTCCACCACGGGCGGGGGGCGTGCGAGATTGCCCTCCACGTCCCGGGAATGGATACCCCGCCCTCCGGCATCGATGAGGAGGCGGGGCTTCTTATGGAGGAGGACGGCATCGGTCCGGAAGGCTTCCGCGAGTTCTCAGAGTTCGCAAAAGTCCGGTTCTCGGGGGCCGACCGGGCAATTGCGATCAGGACGGCGATCGACCCGGAGATCGAGGACGACGCGGTCACCTTCGCGTTCACCCTGGGGCCAGGCCAGTACGCCACCACGGTCTGCAGGGAGTTTATGAAGTCTGAACCGCGGACGATGGTGTAGCCGTTCCCCTGGCCAGTGCCCGTGCTCCCTCGATGGCATCAAAGAGGTTTCCCCTCCGGTCCACGAGCCCGATATTTATGGCCTCATCGCCCCGGAAGATCCTCGCGTCCTCGAGGAGATCCCGGTCCAGCCCGCGCTGCGCGACCACGTCCAGGAGGAAGCGTTCCGAGCTTTCATTGACGATCTCCTGTGCAAAAGCCCGCTCCTCTTCGGTGAGCGGGCGGAACGAGGAGGTCATGTCCTTCTTCTCGCCGGACTTGACCACGTCCACGTCGATCCCCTCCTCCTCCAGATACCCGGAAAAGTCGTAGAAGATCCAGACCGAACCGACGCTCCCGGTGATGGTGTCCGGGTTTGCGTAGATCAGGTCCGCATGAGAGCAGATGTGGTAGGCAGCAGAAGCGGCCATATCCCCCATGGAGGCCACCACCGGCTTTCTCGCCCGTGCATACT
>JAVVFN010000111.1:0-5115 GCA_032250645.1 Methanomicrobiaceae archaeon
CATTCGACTCGCCACCGGTGCACGGGTGGTGGCCATCGATCCGCTGACCGGCCAGGCGGGCGAAGTCGATGCCGATGCTCTTCTCAGAAGGCGTTTTGTCCAGATTGAAAAGGCCCGAGGCGCACGGAGTACGGGCATCATCCTCTCCACCAAGACGGGGCAGGCCAGGCGTAAGGAAGCACTCCGCCTCCTTTCTCTCAGGGAGGGGGCCTTTTGCATTACTCTTCGTGAGGTTTCTCCCGATGCCCTCTTCAACCTCGGATTCGGGTGCTATGTGAATACCGCGTGTCCACGGCTTGCCTATGACGACCAGCCCCGCCTTCCCGCCCCCCTCCTGAGCCCGCCGGAATTTGAGATCGTCTGCGGGGTGCGGTCATGGGACGCATACCGCATCGACGAGATCGCCTGACCTATGAACCTGCGACAGCTCGAGATCAGCCTCGAAGGCCTCGAAGGCCATCCCTCACCCAGTCTCCGTCTTGAACAGTACCCGACGCCCGCCACGGTGGCAGCAAGGCTCCTCTTCCATGCCAGGATGCGGGGCGATATCGAGGGAAAGAAGGTCTGCGATCTCGGATGCGGGACCGGGACCCTCGCGTGCGGCGCTGCGCTTCTTGGGGCATCCCCTGTCATTGGCGTGGAGATCGACCCGGTGGCCCTCGGGGTGGCGCGGGGAAACGCTGCGGCTCTCGGGGTAGAGGTCTCCTTTCTTACCGTCGATATCAGGGATCCTCAGGTCTGCGGCCAGATAGGGCCCTGCGATACCGTGGTGATGAACCCCCCGTTCGGGGCTCAGAGACGCCATGCCGACCGCCCTTTCATCGACCGGGCACTGGAATGCGGGAGCGTGGTATGGGGGATCTTCAACCAGGGCTCGGCAGCATTTGTCCGTTCCTATACGCGCGGGCGTGGCACCGTCGATGAGATGATCTCCTGCAGGTTTCCGATCAGGCACACCTTCGCCCACCACCGGCGGGAACGGGCGGAGATCATGGTGGATATCCTCCGCATCGTCAGGAATGGGGCATGAAGGAACTTCGTCCCATCCTCGGGCTCTCTGCCGCCCACCTTATCACCGACCTCTACAGCCCGGTCCTCCCCGCAATTCTCCCGCTCCTCATCCTGGAGGACGGCCTCCCGTTCTTTGCCGCAGGCCTGATCGTGACTGCCTACCAGCTGACCTCCTCATTCCTCCAGCCATTAGTGGGCTGGGCCTTTGACCGGAGGGGCACCACGGTACACATCAGCTACAGCGTCTTCCTCAGTGCATTCTTCATCTCGCTGATCGGCTTTGTCCAGGACTACCTCCTCATCCTGATCTGCGCGATGCTTGCCGCCCTCGGGCACGCCTTCTTCCATCCCAGTGCCCTCGGGACGGTGAGCCGGCTCGCAAGGGACGGGGTCAGGGGGAGGCTCACCTCGTACTTCGTGGTCGGAGGCAACCTTGGCTTTGCGATCGGGCCGATCCTTGCCGGTATCGTGGTGGGGATGTACGGCCTGCAGGGCCTCGGGCTCCTGCTCATCCCGGGCCTTCTTACCGCGGGGGTCCTGCAGTTCGCCCTCCCCCGCCCCGCCCATATCTCCGAAGCAGTATCGGAGAGGGGAGCGCCACCGATGACGCACCAGCAGAAATACGGGATCAGCCTGCTCATCACCGGCTCGGCGTTCCGGTCATGGGCGATCTTCTCTTCGATTGCATTTCTCCCCACCTTCATCGCCCAGAGAGGAGCGGATATCATCTGGGCCAACACGCTGGTATCAGGGATGCTCTTTGCAGGGGTGGCCGGCCAGGTGGTGGGCGGCATCCTCTCCGACCGCTACGGCAGGAAAGAGCTCACGCTCACCGGGCTCGTCCTCTCCATCCCGCCGTTCGCCCTCTTTCTCGCGACCACCGGCTGGGTCTCGATCCTCTGCCTCATTTTATTTGGATTTCTTCTCTGGTCGACCTTCTCGGTCACCGTGGCGATGGCGCACGAGATGGTCCCCGGGAACGTGGGGCTCATCTCCGGCCTCGTCCTCGGGTTTGCCGTAGGTTCGGGAGGGGCAGGGGTGGCCGTGATCGGCTACCTTGCCGACCTCTACTCGCTTGGAACCGCACTCCTCCTGCTGGTGGTGCCCATCATGCTTGCCCTTATCTTCTTCGGGCTTGTGCCCTATCCATGGAAGGGGAGGAAGGGCCCCTGACCTGAATTATTCTTCGTCGACCAGCGGGGGCTCGGGCGGGGTGCCCGTGATCATGAGCCTTCTGAAGAATTCGTCATCAAAAATGAGGTTGCAGTGGCAGTGGCCCATCCTCTCGATCTCTTCCTCGTGATAGACGCATGGACAGATGATCTCCTTGTCCGCCTCTTTATTTCCACTCCTGATCCGGCAGGGGCAGTACTTCTCCCCGTGCCGGATCAGGTTGCGCGCGAGGCCGCGGATCACCGCCCGGAGCTGCTTCTCCTCGTAATTGAGGGACCATCCGTGCTCCTTTGCGTATTCTTCCGCCCATCTGTAGATCTCTTTTTCCAGCCTCTCCTGTTCTTTCTCCTCTTCTGTCATCTCCACACTTCTCCTCAGCCTGACCCGATATGATATATCATCGCATCAAAGATCTTCTTCCCGTCCCCTGACCCGAGCACGGTTTCAGATGCCCGCTCAGGGTGCGGCATGAGCACCAGCACAGTGGATTGCGGCGAGAGAATGCCGGTAATATTCCCGATCGAGCCGTTGGGATTGCTCTCCGGGGTGCACTCGCCCATGCGGTTACAGAATCTGAACGCGATGCGCCCTTCACGCTCCAGCTCCCTGATCACCTCGGGAGAGGCCACGTACCTTCCTTCCTTGTGCGCAATCGGGATCTCTATCACCTCGCCTCTCCGGAAGGTGGACGTGAACGGGGAGGAAGCATTCTCCACCCGGAGGAAGGTGTCCTGACAGATGAATTTCGGATATTCATTGATGGTGAAAGTGCCCGGGACAAGCCCGCTCTCCGCCCCGATCTGGGCACCGTTGCAGATACCGAGCACCAGTTTGCCCGCAGCCACATGGGCTTTCACATCCTCCATAATCAGGGTCCGGGCTGCGATGGCCCCGGCCCGAAGATAGTCCCCGTAGGAAAACCCCCCGGGAATGATCACCGCGTCGTACTCATTCCCCAGCCGCTCCTTGTACCACACGAGGTCTGTGGAGACTCCGCAGACCTCCTCGAGCACATAGTGCACGTCCCGGTCACAGTTGCTCCCGCCGAACTGGATGACCGCAAATTTCATTCACGGACCCCGATGGTGTAGGTATGGATGACCGGATTTGCGAGCAGCCGCTCACACATCTCACCGGCGACCCGGCGGGCTTCCTCAGTGCTTGCCGCGGGGAGGGTGACCAAAAAGACCTGTGCGGTCTTCAGATCCCCGGTCGGAAACCCGAGGTTTTTCAGCGCATGCTGAATGGCGCGTGCCTCCGGGTCCAGCATCCCTTCTTTCAGTGCGATCGTGATCTCCAGCGTGTGTTCCCTCATATGCGATCTCCCTCTCTCTCAAGTATTCTCTCTGCCACCCGGGCGTATGCGGAGAGCAAATCCCCCGTCCCGAACCGGTAGACGTCCTTATCAAGCGACTCCCCGGTCTGCCTGTCCCAGAGGCGCATGGAGTCCATGCTGATCTCGTCTGCCAGCACGATCTCGCCATTGCGCCTTCCGAATTCGACCTTGAAATCGGCCAGCATGATCCCCTTCTCTTCAAAATACGTAGATAACAGGCGGTTAACCTCAAGTGCAATCTCCCGAACTTGCCGGAGTTCCACAGAAGAGAGAAGCCCGAGCGCGAGGATGAGGTCGTCGTTGAGCATGGGGTCATGGAGGGCATCGTTCTTGTAATCCATCATGACCACTGGCGGGTCAAGGCGCTGGCCCCTGGTGAAGGGATACCTCCGGGTGATGGACCCGGCAGCCACATTCCTGACGATCACCTCGATCGGGATCATCTCAAGCTCGTCCACCAGCATGGTGACCGGGTCGAGGGTCATCCGGTAATGGGTGGGCACTCCCCTCTTCTCTAAATATGTAAAGAAGAAGGCAGAGACCTCCTGGTTGTACCTGCCCTTCCCCTGCATGACGTCTTTTTTCTCACCGTCGAATGCCGTGACATCGTCGCGGAATACCATGATCAGCGCGCCCGGCGTCTCGGAACGATAGACGGATTTTGCCTTTCCCTGGTAGAGCATCTCGGTCATGGGCCCCTCTCCCCTATCTCGCGTGACAGCCGCCCTATCAGCCCCCCGAGGATCGGGGGATACCACCCTTTTTCGATGAAACGGGGGTAGATGCAGAGCCGCTCCCTGAGGATATTATCGCCGATCAGATTCTTGAGCTGTTCGATCTGAGGCCACGGATGTTCTGGATTCACGTAGTCGATCGTCAGCGGCGAGACACCCCCGAGGTCGTCCACTCCACATTCGATAAGGGACGATGCGTCGGCAAGGTTCGGGGGGATCTGCACCGCCACCCCGCGGGGCAGGATCTCCCGTGCAGCCATTATCGTCTCACAGATCTCCTCGCTCCTCGGAACCGGAGCACTGGCCATACGAGTCCCTTCCTTCGGGGTGAAGTTCTGGATGATCACCTCCTGGATATGGCCATACCGCCGGTGGATCTCCCGTATCACCTCGAGAGAGGTGAGACGGTCCTCCGGGGTCTCCCCGATCCCGATGAGGATGCCGGTGGTGAACGGGATCTTCAGCTTCCCCGCGTTCTCGATCATCTCGATCCGGACCTGCGGATCCTTTCCTGGCGAGTTGCGGTGAGCAGGGATCTCTGCCGTGGTCTCGAGCATCAGGCCCATGCTTGCATTCACTGATCGGAGCTCCTCCAGTTCCCCGAAGCTGAGGATGCCCGCATTGGTGTGGGGCAGGAGCCCCCATCCTATCGCTTCATTGCAGGATGCCACGCAGTACTCGATGATGGAGGAGTACCCGATCTTCTCAAGGTACCGGGGAAAGCCGGGTTCTTCCTCGGGCCTCTCCCCGAAGGTGAAGAGCGCTTCGGTGCACCCTGTTTCCGCACCACGGGAGAGAACGACCTTCACCTCTGCCGGCTGCATGACGCACCCCTCGCGGACCGGGGTACGGAAGATGCAG
>JAVVFN010000112.1:0-5065 GCA_032250645.1 Methanomicrobiaceae archaeon
GGTGCACCCGGCCTTAAAAGAGCCGATCCTGTTCACGTTCAAGATGGACGGCGAGAAGATCGAGGAGGTGGACTTTGCCCCTGGCAAGTGCCACCGGGGCATCGAGTGGATGGGGATGCGGAGAAACCCGGTCCAGATCGTCCATCTCACCGACCGCATCTGCGGGATCTGCGGGGTTGTCCATTCCCTCTCCTTTGCCCGTGCGGTGGAGCAGATCGCCGGGATCGAGGTGCCGGAGCGTGCGCACTATATCCGCACTATCCTCGCGGAGCTAGAAAGGATCCAGTCCCACATCCTCTGGGCCGGTGTGGCGGCACACGAGCTCGGGTTTGACACCCTCTTTTACCTCGCCTGGCGGGTGCGCGAGGAGGCCATGGACGTTATCGAGTACGTCACCGGGAACCGTGTCAACTACGCCACGGTCCAGGTGGGCGGTGTCCGGCGCGATATCGCCGAGGACCAGTATCCCCGGATCGAGAAGATGCTCAAGTATTACGAAGACCTCATCGGAAAGATGCTGAACCTCTTCCTCGAGGACCGGACCATCCAGATCCGGTGCAAAAAGAGCGGGGTCATGACCAAGCGCGAGGCGCTCGAGCTCTGCACCGTGGGGCCGACCGCACGTGCATCAGGACTTGCCATGGACGTCCGTCACGACATGCCCTACGCGGCTTACGGGGACGTGGACTTCCGGGTGATCCTGCCCCACCAGTACCTGGGCGAGACTAACGGGGACGTCTATGACCGGATTATCGTCCGCCTCCTCGAGATCCCCGAATCGGTCTCCATCATCCGGCAGTGCCTCGACCAAATGCGCCCGGGTGAGATCACATGGGAGCCCAAAGTGGTCAAGATCCTGGCCGCCTGCAGGAAGGCCACGGGGGAGGCGGTGGGCCGCGTGGAGGCCCCCCGCGGCGAGTGCTTCCACTATGTCCGGATGAACGCGGGCGACCACCCGCAGACCTGGAAGGTGAAGGGCTCGACCTACAGCAACCAGATGTCCTGGCTGAAGATCCTGAAAGGCGAGCAGATCGCCGATATCCCCATCGTGGTTGCTTCCATCGACCCGTGCATGTCCTGCACCGACCGGGTGGCGGTGGTCAGGGATTCGGGGAGCCCTGAGATCCTCACCAAGGAGCACCTCCACCAGCTCTCGGTGGAGAAGAGCCGGAGGCTGGCGCAATGATCCCGCTGACCGGCTCTGACCCCGTTCTGTTTGTGGGCGGGATCGTGGGTGTCGCCCTCTTCGGCATCCTTGCCGGGCTCGTCTACCTCGGGATCGACAGGAAGCTGGCCGCACACATGCAGGCACGGGTCGGTCCGCCCCTCCGGCAGCCCTTCCGGGATGTGCGCAAGCTCCTCTGCAAGGACAGCGTGGTCCCCGAGCACGCGGTCCCGTGGCTCTTCAACGCCGCCCCGATCCTTGCGCTCGCCTCCAGCATCACCATCCTCCTCTACCTCCCCTTCGGGGGCATCATGCCCCTCTTCGGCGGGTGGGGCGACCTCGTCCTGGTGATGTACCTTCTCACCATCCCTGCCCTCGCGATGGTGGCAGGGGGGTTTGCGTCCGGCTCCCCGTACGCGACCGTGGGCTCGCAGCGTGAGATGGTGACCATGATGGCCTACGAGTTCCCGCTGGCCATCGCGATCATCGCGGTCGCCTGGCGGCTGAGCATGGCCGGGGTGACCCAGCCATTCTCAATGGTGACCATTGCAGAGAACCCCGTCTGGGGCGTGGTGGGGCTCCCCGGCATCCTCGGATGCCTCATCCTTCTCGGAGTCCTCGCATGGGTCACCCCGGCAGAGCTCTCCCGGGTCCCCTGCGATACCCCGGAGGCGGAGACCGAGCTCTGCGGGGGGCTGCTCGTGGAGTACTCCGGGAGGAACCTGGCCCTCTTCCAGATCGCGCTCGGAGTCAAGACGGTGGCGATGGCATCCCTTGCCGTCGCCCTCTTCCTCCCCTGGAACCTCTCGTGGTTCATCCCCATGAGCTCCGGGGCAGCATTGGGGGCAGACTTCCTCTTCTTCCTTGGAAAGGTGCTGCTGGTGCTCTTCTTCTCGGTGAGCGTTATCCGGGTGGGGATGGCACGGTTCCGGATCACGAGCGTGGTCTCCATCTACTGGGGCCTCCTCTCCGGGCTCGGCATCGTGGGGCTCATCCTGGTGGTGGCTGATGCCATGCTGGGTATGGGGGTGGTGGCATGAGCATCCTCCCGTCCATCGGCGAAGTGCTCAGGCAGCTGGTAAAAAAACCGGCCACCAACCTCTTCCCCGCCAAATACCTCCCTCCCACCATCACCGGCTACCTGGCAGCGGTCTCCGAGGGGCGTGCCGCCATCAACCCGCCGGTAGAGACCCCGCCCGGGTTCCGCGGGAGGATCTCCTACGACCGGGACACCTGCATCGGGTGCAAGCTCTGCAACCGGATCTGCCCGGCCAATGCCATCGAGTTCATCCCGGAGACAAAGAGGATCCGCATCTACGTGACGCAGTGCGTCTTCTGCTCCCAGTGCACCAGCATCTGCCCGACAGACTCGCTCGCGATGAGCGATGCGTTCCTCATCGCGACCGAGGATCGGTTCGACGAGCAGATGATCGTGGAATAGACCCAAAATCCTCTTTTATTCGAATACAGGAATCTCGTCGAGCTCCTCGTCTCCGAGGAGATCGATGAGCAGGTCCGCGCTCGCCTGCACCTCCGGCGAGAGCCCCTCCCCGTCACCGGTCTCTCCCGGCTGGATCCCGATCAGCAGGATGGAGTCCGTCGCATCCTCAAGAAAGAGGATGAGGCGGGAGAGCGGGAGCTGGTGGGTGCCGAACCCGATGTCCTGTATCCTGCTGCGGGGGATCACCCTCGTCTCTCCGGGTGCAAGGCCCATGTCGGCTGCATCGACCAGCACCAGGAACCTGGGCCGCTCCCGTCGGACCACGGCGGAGAAATTTTCCGGGGCCGTGCTGCAGGCAAGCACGGTCCACCCGTCCTTGCGGAACTTCCGGGCCACGTACATGCCCACTCCATCGTCACGCCGCAGGGTGTTTCCGATTCCCATCAGGATGTTCATCCGTGTATACTCGTGACACCCTTCTCTTAATGGTTTCCTACCTCCTGCGCGCTCTGCTCTCATATGGTTTAAATCATCAATTTAAGGTCATATGCTGCTTCAATAGGTCGATCACCACAGGAAAGTATTTCTCCCGGAGGTCGCGACCTCTGCTCATAAAAAAGGGGTGAGGAGGTGGGCGAGGATGGTCTGGGACAACGGCAAAGGCAAGTCCAAAAAAGGCAAAAAAGAGAAGAAACAGTCAAAAACGCTGAGGTGAGGTCTCTCTCATCTCCTCTTCGCTGGCTCTCGATGGGGAGTCCGGGGAGCGGTGCGCGGGGATCTATGGGAAGGATTCTGCGGCGTTAAAATCCGATAAAACAGTCATATTTTTCGTTTTGTGATCAGTCCGGAGAGAAATGCTTATCTCCTCATTTATGTGAGATTGGATTGGCCATATCTGGCAGGAGGTGTGGCTCTCATGGCTGAGCAGAAGAAGCAGCAGAAGGAACAGAAGCAGCAGAAACCGGCACCCAAGAAGTAAGGTTGCCTGGTTACTCTCTAATATATCCCATCCTCCTTTTTGAACCGGTTATACCTCGATGCCGATTGTAACGCGAATGATGATGCCGAGGACGAAGGAGACACCCGCCACGCCGAGGCTGATCGCGACCATCTCGAAAAACCGTCTCCTGAAATCAAGGTCCTTTGCCACCGAGAGATAGTAGGTGAAGCAGAATATCACCAGCACCGCGGCGAGAAGCGTGGAGATGAGCGCATGCACATAGTCCTCCCACAGCAGGAAGGGAATGATGAGGAGCACGACGGTGATCACGTAGGCGGCGCCGGTGTACCCGGCCGCCCGGAGTGGCTCGCCGCCCCCTTCCCCGGACTTCTGGGAGAGATACTCGGACGCGCCCATGGAGAGGGAAGCGGCGATGCCGGTGATCAGGCCGGCGACCGCGACCAGCTGTGTGTTCTGGAGCGCAAAGGAGAGGCCTGCGAGCGTGCCGGTCAGCTCCACGATGGCGTCGCTGAGGCCGAGAACGATGGAGCCGATATAGCGGAGGCGCCGCTCGTCGATGAGCCTGATGAGCTCTGCTTCGTGGCGGTTCTCGTCAGGGATGATCTCTGTCACCTCGGGGACTTCGCCCTCCAGTTCCCGGTACACGTCCTGGGCCTGGCCCTCACCCCTCTCCATCAGCTTGATCGCAAAGGTGAGGCCGAAGATTCTGGCGATCGCCACAAAGAACCAGATCTTCAGCCAGTCCGGTCCGACCTCCCCACCGGTCAGATCCTTCCAGACTCCGTAGTGCTTCTTTTCTTCTTCGGCGATCCGGGTGAGCACCTCCGCGTTATGGGGATCGCCGGTCCGCTCTGCGAGGGAGGAGTAGATGTAATACTCGGTGATCTCCTGCCTCTGCGCGTTCCGCATCCGTTCCTTCAGCCCTTCACCCACTCCCTGTCTCCTCCTGCCCCGAGCTATATTTCCGGGCGGCACAGGGGTCATCGGTCGCAAACCCGTCCACGCCGAGCGACATCGCCCGTTCCCACGCCTCCGGCACGTTCAGGGTCCAGGGCACGACAAGGACGCCGATCCGGTGCGCGTCCCTGACCATCCGCCCGGCAAGAAGCGTGTACTTCGGCAGGATGAAGGTAGCGCCCAGACTTCGCGCCGTCCCTGACGGGTCCGGGGCAGCCCGGGAGAAGATGTGGCCGGTGAGAGCCCGCGGGAGGAGCGTATTTACGGCCTTGATACTCTCCTCGTGGAACGAGACGACTATCGGGTCCGCGATCCGGTGCTCTTCGAGCACCCTGCAGGCGGCCTCCTCGCTTCCTACTTCCTTGATCTCCACCACGAGGCCGGCGGCAGCCTCCTTGACGAGTTCGCAGACCTCTGCAAGGGTGGGGATGCGTTCTCCCTGCCCTGCATCGAGTGCGCGAAGCTCCTCGAGCGAAAGGCTGCCGACCGTTCCGCTTCCGCGGGTGGTACGGTCGACCGAATCATCGTGGATCACCACGGG
>JAVVFN010000113.1:0-5063 GCA_032250645.1 Methanomicrobiaceae archaeon
TCTGTTGCCGCGATGTGCACGTGCTGCTCCTTTCTCACCGGAAGGGGTACCTGGTCTCCTTTCATCACAAAGAACATCTTTCCAGGGCAGCCCATCCTTGGAATGCAGAAGCCCCGGCCAGAGAGGTCCAAGTCATCATTCTCCATCTCGTCACCTCTGGCTGCGTCCTTGCAGCCGGTCCATTTCCTGACTTCATTGCCGGAAATGTTCCCTGTATAACACGTAATGAACCAATATTATATAAACATTATCTTTATTGATTAACAATAAGGTTATACATGAAAGATAACCGAAGCGGCAATCGCCAGACATATGAATTTCGTCGTCCAATGGTATCCAATGCCCGTCATCATTCCCCTCTGTATCTGTGCCTTTGCCGTGGGAATCACGCTCCTCTATGCATCATGGCGGGACCTTGAGGAGCGGAGGGTACCGTTTCCCACCTGGTATCCGATGCTGACGGTGGCCGTGCCCATGGCAGGCTGGACCTACCTCTCCCTCTTCCTTCTTGATATGAGGGCGGCGGCCGCATATCTCGTCCTTGCAGCTGTGTTCTGCGGCGTGTTTTACTTCTCTGCCGCATACCTCCATCTCTTCGGGGGGGCAGATGCATGGGCCCTGATCTTCATCACCGCGTGCATTCCCCTCTTCCCGATAGAACCCCTTCTCGGCCGGCCCCTGATCTCCTTCTTCCCTTTCTCGGTCCTGGTCAATGCAGTCATCCTGAACCTGGCGACTCCGCTCGGGATCTTTCTGTGGAATCTCTGGAAGAAAAACCGGGCCCCCCTCAGGTACATGTTTGTGGGCTTTCCTGTGGAAGGCTCCCGCATCGAGCATGCATTCGGGTTTATCATGGAAGATTTCTACGAGGAGGAGGGACAGGTCAGGCGCCGTTTCATCGGGTTTGGAGAAGCGCTCCGGCGCATGGTCAGGGGTGAGCGGCGCATGTACACAAAGGACCTAAAAAGGGACCCGGAGCGGTATGCGGGGGAACTGCGGCTCTACCGGGATGCCGGGAAGGTATGGATCTCCTACGGGATCCCCTTCATCGTCCCCATCACTGCAGGGTTTTTTTCCGCCCTCTTTGCAGGCGATCTGCTCTTTGAACTGATCCAGTGGACCTTGGGAGGATAATATGGACCTGAATTATCAGAACGGACTCGTGCCGGTGGTGGTGCAGGACCACCGGACCGGAGAGATCCTCATGCTGGCATATGCGAACGAGGAGGCGGTGGCCCTCACACGAAAGACAGGCTATGCGCACTACTACAGCAGGAGCAGGAAGAAGCTGTGGAAGAAAGGTGAGGAGAGCGGGCATGTCCAGAGGGTGGTGAAGATCCTGGTGGACTGCGACGAGGACGCCCTCGTCTACCGGGTCGAGCAGACCGGGGCTGCCTGCCACACCGGATACCGTTCCTGTTTTTACCGGACCATCGAGGGGGAGGTGGTCGCAGAGCGGCTCATCGATCCCGCCGAGGTATATGCTAATAAGGGTCAATGAACCATTCAGTAATGGTGATTTTTTATGAAATTGGTACCAGATACCAGCGTCATTATAGATGGGCGCATCACCTCGATGATCAAATCAGGTGAATATAAAGGAGCCACAATAATCATTGCCGAGGCTGTTGTTGCAGAACTCGAATCGCAGGCGAACCAGGGACGGGAAATAGGTTTTAGCGGCCTCAATGAACTGCAGGAACTCAGCAGGATGTCGGAGAAAGGGGCCATTGAACTCAAATACGTCGGCATCAGGCCGAGCCTGGACCAGGTCAAGCTTGCGAGTGGTGGTGAGATCGACGCCCTGATCAGGGGCGTGGCGATAGAATACGATGCACGGTTCATCACCAGCGATATCGTGCAGGCAGAGGTGGCGAAGGCAAAGGGGCTTGACGTGCTCTACCTCCGTCCGCAGGTGGGCGACTTCTCACCGCTGGTCATCGACCAGTTCTTTGACGAAAATACCCTGGCAGTGGTGCTCAAGGAGCGGGTACCCCCCTACGGGAAGAAGGGGTCGCTCAAGGAGATGCGGCTTGTCAGGCTCCGTGAGGCCCCCCTCACCGAGTACGAACTCCGGCAGATCGCCCAGGAGATATTGGAAAGGGCAAAGCGGGACCCGGACGGGTTTATCGAGATCGAGCGCAGGGGCATCACCGTGGTCCAGATCGGCTCGCTCCGGATCTCCATTGCGAGGAGGCCGTTTGCCGACGGGATGGAGATCACCGCGGTCCGCCCCATCGTCGAGATCGAACTCGAGGACTATGCCATGGCAGAACCGCTGAAGGCACGGGTCCTCGGGGAACGGCGGGGGATACTCATCGCCGGGCCGCCCGGGGCAGGGAAAACCACTCTTGCCCAGAGCATCGCCGCCTTCCTTGCTGAAGGCGGATTCATCGTGAAGACCATGGAAGCGCTCAGGGACCTGCAGGTACCTGACCAGATCACCCAGTACACCTCGCTCGACGGGAGCATGGAGAATACCGCCGAGGTGGTGCTCCTGGTGCGGCCGGACTATGTGGTCTTTGATGCATTGCGGAAAAGGGAGGACTTCAAGATCTTTGCAGACCTGCAGCTGGCCGGACTCGGGATGATCGGCGTCGAGCATGCAATGCGACCTGAGGATGCGCTCCTGCGGTTCCTCGGGCGGATCGACTTTGCGGAACTGCCCCTGATTATCAGCACCATCGTCTTTGTCAGGAACGGCGAGATCGCACGGATCTACGAGACCGAGTTCGTACTCAAGGTCCCCGCAGTTATGGAAGGAGGACCCAAAAGACCGGTCATCGTCATCAGGGACCATGCGACCGGGGCCGTCGAATTTGAGATCTTCAAGCTGGAAGGGGAGACCATCGTGACGCCTGCGGCTGGGAAAGGAGTGGCTGCTCCAGAAAAAGAGCCCCGGGAGGAGCGCGAGGTCGGGGCAGAGAAGATCGCGTGGAGGCTTGCCGAACGTGAGATCCAGAGGGAGATCGGGCGGTTTACGGACGGGCAGGTCGACGTGCGCATGCAGAGCGACAGCAAGGCGGTGGTCTACATCGAGGATCGAGACGTGCCTGCAGCCATCGGGAAGGGGGGCAAGAATGTGACCGGCATCGTCAACAAGCTCGGCATCGGGATCGATATCCGGCCCCGCTCTGAACTGGAGGCTCCGGTTGCCGAGAAGGTGCCTGTAGAGGAGCAGCTCCAGCTCGAGGGCGGCATCAGGATCCGCATCGATAAGAAGCAGCTCACCATCATCGCGCCCGAACAGCACGGGAAGATCGTCGATGTATTCGGAGGAAAGGAGTACCTCTTCACTGCCACGGTGAACGACGAGGGCGAGATCCACCTCGCACGGAACAGCAGCATCTCCCAGGAGATGATCCGGCGCTATAATGAAGGGGAGAAGATCACGCTCAGGCCGGTCTAGTGCCTGATATCGAGGGAGGAGGGTCGAGTGTCTGGAAGAGAGATGCCCCAATCAGCAGAGATGCGCCTCTTTGAGGTAGACCCCCACACCGGGAGAGAGAAGTTCTACCTGAACGTCGCCTACCCCTATCCGAGCGGCGCGATGCACGTGGGCCACGGGCGTACCTACATCGTCCCTGACATCATCGCCAGGTTCCAGCGGATGAAAGGCAGGGTCGTGCTCTACCCGATGGCGTTCCACGTCACAGGGACGCCGGTGATCGGGATTTCGAGGCGGATTGCACAGAAAGACGAGAAGGCCATCCGGCTGTACCGCGACCTGTACCGCGTCCCGCAGGAGACGCTGGATAAGTTCGTCGACCCCCACGAGATCGTGCGGTACTTCTCGCATGAGTACGAGCGGGTGATGCGCGAATGTGCCCTCTCCATCGACTGGAGACGGCGGTTTACCACTGTGGACCCGCAGTACAGCCGGTTTATCGAATGGCAGTACCTCCGCCTCAAGGAGAAGGACCACGTGGTGAGGGGGGCGCACCCGGTGAAGTACTGCCCCCAGTGCGACAACCCGGTCGGGGACCATGACCTCCTGGAAGGCATCGAGGCCGAGATCATCCGGTTCGTGCTCGTCATGTTCTCCCTGGACGAATACCTCCTCCCGTGCGCGACCCTGCGGCCGGAGACCACCTACGGGGTGACCAACCTCTGGGTGAACCCGGAGGTGACCTACGTGAAGGCAGAGGTGGACGGCCAGAAGTGGATTATATCCCGGGAAGCCGCAGAGAAAATCGCCTACCAGGATCACCAGATCTCGATCATCGGGGAGATCCAGGGGAGCGAGATGGTGGACCGATTGGTCACCCACCCTCTCTCCGGGGATGTCCCGGTGCTTCCTGCCGCCTTTGTCGACCCGGGGATGGCGACCGGGATCGTGATGAGCGTGCCGGCCCATGCACCGTTTGACTACGTCGCCCTCTCTGACCTCCAGAAAAGAGGCCTCTACACCGGCATCGACCCCATCCCGCTCATCAGGGCGGAGGGATACGGCACCTGCCCGGCCCGAGATGCCGTGGAGAGGGCAGGGATCACCCAGCAGACCGATCCGGCCCTTGAGACCCTTACCCAGGAGATCTACAATGCCGAGTTCTCCCGGGGCGTGATGCTCCCCGAGTACAGCGGAAAGCCGGTGAAGGAGGCACGCGACGAGGTCGCCGCCCTCATGCAGGAACAATACGGTTCAGTGGTGATGTACGAGTTTGATTCCCGGTCGGTGGTCTGCCGCTGCGGAGGCAACGTCCTCGTCCGGATCCTGCATGACCAGTGGTTCCTCGAGTACAGCGACCCTGCATGGAAGGAGGAGGTGCATGCGATGCTCGAATCGATGGCACTCGTCCCGCCGGAGGTTCGGGCCGAGTTCTCCCGCACCGTCGACTGGCTGAAGGACTGGGCATGCACCCGGCGTGTCGGGCTTGGCACGCGGGTTCCCTGGGATCCGAAATGGCTCTTTGAACCACTCTCGGATTCAACCGTCTACATGGCATATTATACGATTGCCCACCGGATCAGCGGGATTCCTGCCGCGTCCCTCACCCCGGAGGTTTTCGATTACATCTTCCTGGGCAGAGGAGAGCCCAAAGGTGTTGACAGATCGATCCTAG
>JAVVFN010000114.1:0-5049 GCA_032250645.1 Methanomicrobiaceae archaeon
CCATTCTTTTTTGCAATGCGAACCACTGCAGCAATAGGTAGATCAGCCATTTAAATTCCACCTCAAGAAGAAGTATATCGGTTAATATTTAAACATTTCGGGATTTCACCCCCAAATGTCGTTTTTCTGTACCATTCCGGTCGAAAAAAAGGAGATTTATATCAGCAGTGCTGGATCCCGCGAACGTGAATTTAAAGGACAAATTGCAGTTATTTTTTTATTTTAAACAATTTTAGAAGATATTTTAGTATTACTTAGCGCTGCTGCCAGTAAAATGGCATTGGAATAATCTGCAGTAGCGCGCGAAGTATCCACAAAAATTTTATCGATATTTACGACAGGGGCTCCATGCCCCTTCCCGCCCCCGAGGAAGACAAGGGTACGGAAGACCAGGTTCCCTGAGATCCCGTCCGGGGCGATGATGATGCCGTGATCCCGGACCGCCTCTTCGATCAGGATCCCGGGATGATCTGCACCGGTGATGCGGGAAACCTGTTCGGCATCTGCAAGGGTTCTGTCCACCACCGGATGCCTTCCTGCATCTTCGAGCCGGCCCCCTGAGAGGACCGCCACCTTCGGGTTGATCCCGAACCGGGCCGCGATATCCTTTGCTTTCCCGATCAGCTCGATCTTCTCAGGCACAGTCCACCCCTCGTCCACGCCCACCGGCGCAAGGAGGAAGCGGACGTTCCCGGACGTCTCCAGGAGTGCGATCCGTGCAAGATGATCCCTCCCGGTCTCCCGTTTCAATGTCCTCAGAGTCTCGTTTGCCGGGAGCGAGCCCCTGACCGCCGCATCAATCCTCCCCGAGAGGAGATCGGCGACCATCTCCTCCCACGGGTGTTCGGAGCGGACGACCTCGGCCGGAAAATGCTCCCCCCGACCGAGTTCACCTGTATAACAGCGGACCTCCACCCTTCCGGAGACTCTCTCAATGCTTGCCCGGATCCGCTCATCAGGGCGTGCCGCACCAATCCCCACGACCATATGAACCCGGCGTCTCACTCTGGTATATTCGCATGACCCCTTCCCGTGAAAGATCAAAGACAGTCTCTGACTGCTCCCTGAAGGTGACCTTCAGATGGCGGGTGTCGTCCACGACACCGATCATTGCCGCCGTCATCCCGGCCTCTTCAAATCGCCTGGAGATCTCAGGAACATGTTTCTCTTCTGCGGTGAGTACAAAACCCATCCCGGGGTACATCCTTACCCAGTGCTCGAAGATGATGCCTGCCTCTTCAAGGTCAGGGTGCGGGATGGCCTCAAGGTCCACCACCGCCCCGGTGCCGCTCATCTCAAGGAGCATCCCGAGTGTCCCGATGAGGCCGGGGTTGCTGATATCCTTGCCGGCAGTCACCAGGTGAAGCCTCCCGAGATCCTGGAGCACGCCGATCTGGGCCTGCACCGTCCCTGCTGGCTTCATCGTGACCGAGTCCCAGTTGAGGATGCAAGAGGGGTGCACCCTGCCGTCGAGATCGATCGCCGCGATGATCCGGTCGCCGGGACGCGCCGTGTGGCTGAAAATCGCGTCCCTGAGTTTCACGATCCCCAGGATGGCGACATCGATCACGTTATAGGGAGTGTCGGGGTGGAGGTGCCCTCCCACGATGGGGACATTGAACTGCCGTGACGCATCCACCATCCCCCTCGCCACATCGCTGCAGAGCTGCTGGCTGCTGATCGAGAGGACGTCCACCATGGCGATTGGCCGCCCCCCCATCGCCGCGATGTCATGGATATTGACGAGGACCGCACAGTAGCCCGCCCAGTAGGGATCTGCTTCCATCAGCTTGCTCCAGATGCCATCGGCTGCAAGGAGCAGCCCTTCGTCATTGTTCCGGATCAGGGCAGCATCCTCGCCAAAAGAGGCGATCACATCAGCAGAGGCGGTACTCTTTAACGACCTGATGATGCCTCCGATGGCGTGCTTCCTGGTGACGCCCACATATTCCCGTACTGCCTTTGCAACTGATTCCGGGGAGCCGCTGTGAACCACGATAACACCATCAACGAATCTGATTCTCTTTTCAATTTGATATAATGAATGATAATGTATTTGATTGATGCCCTGTGCCCTGTCTATGGTTCCGCTTATTTTTTGAGTTTACCGGCTGATTAGTAACATGATGGACTGGGCCGAGAAATACCGGCCGGAAAGGCTGCAGGATGTGGTGGGCAATGGACCTGCAGTCCGGCAGCTGGCAGAATGGGCCCGGAAGTGGTCGACCGGTACAAAGCCGCTCCTCCTCTACGGAAAGCCGGGGATAGGCAAGACGAGCGCTGCCCACGCACTTGGGGCGGACATGGGATGGGAGGTGGTCGAGCTCAATGCCAGCGACCAGCGGACAAGGGGGGTAATCGAGAAAGTGGCGGGGAGCAGTGCGACCACCGCCAGCCTCACGGGGGCCTCCAGAAAGCTGATCATCCTCGACGAGGCAGACAACCTGCACGGGACCGCGGACCGCGGGGGCGCACGCGCCATACTCGACCTGATCAAACGGACACGCCAGCCCATTGTCCTCATCGCCAACGACCTCTATGGAATGGCGGACGAGCTCCGGCGGGCATGCGAGCCGGTACAGTTCAGAGCCCTTCCAGCCCGGACCATCGTGCCAAGACTCAAATATATCTGTGCCGCTGAATCGCTCTCCTGCAGCGAAGATGCCCTCACCCTGATCGCGGAGACCGCGGGTGGCGATATTCGCGCCGCGGTGAATATGCTCCATGCAGCGGCAGTAGGGAAGAAGGAGGTGACCGGGGAGGACATCTCGACCTCCCGCAAGGATGAACGATCCACCATCTTCGAACTGGTCGCAGGCCTGTACCGGAGTGAGGATGACCAGGAGCTGATGCGGATGGCGCGGGAGGTACCGGATACTCCCGATACCATCATCCAGTGGATTGCGGGCAATATCGACCGGATCCCGGATCCCGAAGCCCGGGCCCGGGCTTTTCGCGCACTTTCACGTGCGGACGAATTTTTGGGCCGGACCCTGCGGCGCCAGTACTACCTCCTGTGGCGGTACGCCTCTGCCCTGATGGTGATCGGGGCTGCGAGCGCTGCCCGGGGAGGATCATGCGGCCGCATCCAGCCTCCTTCGCACTGGAAAAAGATGAGCGCATCAAGGAAACAGGGGATCGTCCGGAGGTCGGTGATGCAGAAACTCTCAGAACAGATGCACGTCCCGCACCAGCCGCTGAGAAAGGATTTCCTGGCCCCCATCACCCTCCTCGTGGAGCACGACCCGATGGGCGCCGTAGAGGAGCTGGACCTGGAGCGGGACGAGCTGAACTTCTTCCTCCATGACCGCGAGCTTGTCGCCTCGGTGATGAAGGAGGTCGCAGAGCGCGAGAAGGCGCGGGAGGAGGAGCAGGATTTAACCCTCAAAACACCGAAAAAGGCCGCCGGCAGCAAAGAGGATGCCGCGGAGAGGGAACCGGAGAGAAAACCCCCATCCACCAGTCAGTCTTCCCTTTTTGACCGCTTCTGAGCGGAGAGGTAACGGTGGAGCACCACCCCGCACTCGATGATCTCACCGCCATCCTGGTATATCTCGCCTCCGAGATGGTAGACGAGGCAGTCGCAGTCGAGGGCCCCTGAGAGCGCGATCATGGCAGGGACCATCTCGATTCCGGGGCGGATGGCGTAGACGAGATCGCACCCTTCATACCGGGAGAGAGAGGGCGAGAAGATGTCATCCTGAAAGAACCGGATCCCAGGATGCGGGGAACGGGGCACCACGTCCATTGCCCGCACCCTGCACCCGTGGCCTGCACAGAGGGCCGCCACTTCATCATTGGTGCCGATCCCAATCTCGACGATATCGTGGTATCTTTTGAAAATATATGCGGCGATCTTTTTTTCAATATGTTTATAGCGCCGCATCACCCAAAAATATTGGAAATGGACGTCATTATCTTTTGGGATCAGCGTTCTCCCCGGGGGCTCGAGCTCCCTGTTGCCCGTGCCATCTCCCACATCCTCCCGGTCCATACGGAGGTCGTGGAGAACCCCGTGGTGATCAGGGGATATGAGCGCGACCGGAACCAGCATAATGCCCGAAAGATCCTTGACGGAGTCCAGAATATCTATACACGCCAGCACGGCACGGAGCGCATCGTGCTGCTCGTGGTACCCTTCGACCTCTTTATCCCGGGGAGTGATTTTGTCTTCGGCATTGCCAGGCCCAGGATACAGTTCGGTATCGTCTCCACCGCCCGGCTCCAGAACGGTTTCTACGGCCGGGAGCATTCTGATGACGACGTGATCGACCGGATCGCGAAGGAGGGGGCGCACGAGATCGGGCATCTTCTGGGGCTGGAGCACTGTGAAAATCCCGAGTGCGTGATGTTCTGCCCGCAGACGCTGGACGACCTCGACCGCAAGAAGAAGATGCTCTGCGCAGCCTGTGCCGGGCATCTGGAGACTCTCCTTTCCGAAGATACGGGCGGCCAGTCGTAATATTTTAAGACAGGGCACGCAATTACATGTACTTCTGACAGTTCCGGGGGCGATGAAATGGGATACTATTCACAGCTCATCAGGCGCAAGTTCAAGGATGTGGTAGGGAAGCGGTACGAGGATGTGATGAGGGAATACGGGGAGTTCCTCCTCTCCGAAGAACAGATGATTCCTCCGAAAGTCAAATCCATCCTTATGCCCCTGGACATCTTCGTCCACGAGATCCCTCCCGAGCTGTACGAGGTCCTATCTGCCTTCACCTGCCCGGTATCCCTGGTATACATCACCGATATCCAGACCGTCTCGGTGATCGAGACGGTTCTTGACAAGAAGGCCAGTGATGAGTACCTCCGGAAGAAGGAGAGCCACGCTGCCGAGTTACTCGACAGGGTGACCCGTGAACTCGAGGCGAAGGGGCTCGACTCCCACCGGAGGATCTTCACCGGGCAGAAGGGGGAGGATGTCGAGAAGATGAGCGAGACCCATGACCTCCTCCTGCTCTCAAAGTCCTTCGGCGCTGAGCGGACAGAAGGCTACCCGGTGAGCCCAATTGCGCTCAGGATCAGCCAGCACGTCAAAATCCCCCT
>JAVVFN010000115.1:0-5015 GCA_032250645.1 Methanomicrobiaceae archaeon
GCCTCCTCGCTGCAGTCGCCGATCGTGTTGCAGAGCGCGGTCGCGAGGGCATCAGCGAGAGCCACATCGGGGGAGAAGACGGTCACGGCATCCGCTGTCCCGAGCGAGATGGAGTGGCCCACCGTGGCAGAGGAGGTGCAGATTCCAAGAACCCTCTCCTGTGGAGGCACGAGGAAGGCGATGCGGTTTGAGAACCGGGATGTCCCGGCATGCACGCCCACGCGGACTTCCCGGTCGGCAAAGAGCGCGATGTCCCCGCCATTGTCCACCACCCCGAATGCCGCCCCTGCGGCTTGCATGGCCTCGGCGCCGGCCCACGCGATGGTCCCTGCCACCGCCGCCATGGGGCCCACCCCTGCCTTCCCTGCAGCCGCGACCATCCGCTGCACGGCAAAAAAATCGCACTCCGGCACGTAGGACTCGAAGGTAGAGCCAAAATAGGGATCGGCCGCGATGCAGCGCTCCACCTCGTGGCGGGCGGCGACCATCGCATCGGATGCCGCATCGATTTGCTTCTGATCCTCTGCGAGGATGGTGGCGATGGTGGTCCGGTACTGGAAATGCTTCCTGATCATTCGACCAGCGAGAGCGCGTCGTGGGGGCAGGCGGGCACGCACTTACCGCAGAGCACACAGCGTTCGGGTCTCACCACCAGCCGCCACTCCCCGTCGAACGAGAAGACGTCCTGCGGGCAGACGCTGATGCATGCCCCGCAGTCGATGCATTCTTCCGTATCCCGCTGCACCGCATCGACCAGTATCTTGACCTCTGCTCCCGCGTCCCGCATCTTTGCACAGACGATCTCGGCCTCGTCGTTCGGGACATCGATCAGGACCTCACCGGTCATGGAATCGATATGGGCCCGTTCGACATTGATGAGCACGCCCGTCTCCTTCACGGTCCGGGCGATGACCGGTTCCCTCCCCCCCTTCCGCGAGAAGGTCACCAGGAGCTTCACCACTTCCACCTCCCGCCAAAGAGCTTGCCAAGGTCGATCGCGGTCAGCATCCCCAAAAGCCGCTCGTTCTCGTCCACCACCGGCAGGGCGCTGATGTTGTTCCGTTCCAGTTTCAACGCGGCGATATCCACCGCCTCGTCCGGGGTGGTCCTGATCACCTTCTTTGTCATGATGTCCCTGACCTTTGTCCCCTCCTTCGGGCTCACCACCGCTTTGGAGACGTCGTAGGTGGTGACGATGCCGACCAGTCTCCCCTCTGCATTGAGCACCGGGAGGTGGTTGGTCTCGCCGCGGAGGAGGCCCTTTGCCGCGGTACGTATCTCCTCGTCCTCGCCGATCGAGGGGATGTTCCGGTCCATGATCTCCCTGACACGGGGCGTCCGCGTGGTCTCGCGGAGCGGGCGCACCTTCCGGTCGGTGGAGATTCTGCGGGTAGGCAAGGCGAGCTCCAGCCTCCCTGCCTCGATCCATCCCCTGAGCGCGAGCGCGACCTCACGTGCCTTCCGGTAGCTGGAGAGCGACGAAGTCTTCACCTCCTCGCCCCCGATCTCCACCTTCCCGCTGCGCAGCTCTGCGTAGGTCACGCTCCGCACCGTGGGCCGGTCCCGGGACTGGACACCATAGTCGATGATCGAGGTGGAGAGGTCCTCATCGCGGACTGCGCACCTCCGCACCACGTCCTCGTCGAGCACCGGGATGGGGACACCGATGCCATTGTAGAGCGAGACCCCGTAGCCGGTGAAGGAGGCCGCCCTCAGGAAATCAGGTGACATACCTTTGAGGTTGCCGGTCACCATCAGGGTGGAAAACCCGGTTGCGGGGGAGTGCTGCGTCCCCTCCCCCACCACCATTCCGTCCGACCCGCAGAGAAAGATGGGGACCCCGCTTCCGATGAGCCGCAGGTCGGGATCATTTGCGAGGGGGGAGAGGACTCCTGCTCCAGAGAAGCTGACGTTCCCGTACCCGGGGAGGAGGGTCCCCATGTAGGTGTACAGGGGTCGGTCGGTGGAGTTGGTGGCGGCCGCGTACCGCTGGTAGGAGTTTCTGGGGTTGCAGACGATGGCCTGGTTGAAGTCCTCGAGGACGAGCTCGGTGGTGACCGTCTTGCGGGGGTAACAGTCGGTCCCCCGCGAGCTTGCGCGGAGTTCCACCGGTCGGCCGGAGACCAGATCCTCAAGGACGTGGGCGCCCCCGTACCTGATGCCCTGGGTCTCGGACTGCTGAGTGACCCCGAGGTACGCGTCCACCGCGGCGATCCCTGCATATGCCTCCACGTCATTGAGCCAGACGCGCTCCATCCTGATGGGAGGATCCGCATGTCCAAAATTAAAAAAACACCCTGATGAACACATCGCGCCGAATGTCCCGGTGGTGACCACGTCCACCTCCGCAAGTGCGCCTTCCACGCCGAGCTCGTCCACGATATCGGGCATCGCTTCGGCAGTGACCGCGTGCACCGAACCATCACGGATGCGTTCATTGATCAGGTCTATGGACTTGTGCATACCGGTACTTGTCGATGATGAATATTTAATCTTACCAATTATTACTATGAGTAATATACGCACTTTTTTATCATCGCGCCCGACAGATACGATGGTATGGAGCGTCACCAGTTCATCGGGAAGCTGGAGGCAATCGCCCCTCTCGAGGCGGCAGAAGAGTATGACGAGGGGAGGATCGGCCTCGTGGTGGAGGGGGCCACAGAGATCGGCAGGGTGGCCTGTGCCCTTGACGCCACCCCCTCCGTCGTCCTCCGGGCTGTCGAGCTGGGCGCAGACGCACTCGTCGTCCACCACACCCCGATCTGGGACCCGGTGACCCGGGTGGAGGGCGGGCTTGCCCGCATACTGGGCACCGCACTCTCCGCAGGATTGAACGTGTACGTGATGCATTCCAACTTCGACCGGGCCCCGGGAGGGATCAATGATGCCCTCGCCGATCTCCTCGGGCTCAAGTCGTGTACCCGGCTCAGCCTCGGGGTGCTGGGCACCTGCTCCCTCTCCCTGGAGGAGGTCTCATCAAGGCTTGGAGGGGCCCTCCGGGTCTGGGGTGGTCATGTGGCGTGGGGCTCCTTCCGCCTTGCGGTGGCGGGAGGAAACGCCTTTGACCTTCCCTTGATCGGGGAGGCGGCAGTTGCCGGGGCCAGCGCCTTTCTCTCGGCCGAGCTCAAGCACAGCGTGGCCAGGCTCTCGCCCATCCCGCTCCTCGAATCGACCCATTATGCCCTCGAAGCCCCCGGGATGCGGGCACTTGCGGCCCGGGAGGGCTGGGAATTCATCGATGACCCGCCATCCCTGACCGTGCTGCCATGAATGCACCCTGGACCCTCCTTGAAAGAGTGAAAGCCCTCACGCCAGGGCTCGCCGACGAGATCGTCCGGTTGTACGGGGAGCGGGGGAAGAAGGCGATCGATGCGGTGAGGAAGGGCAATGTCAAGAAGTACCTGGACTTCTTCGTGGTCGTGGGCCGCTCGGACGAGTACGTGGTGGAGGATGAGTTCTGCACCTGCAGCGACTTTGTATACCGTGGCGGGGAGTGCTGGCACCGTCTGGCCGTACGCATCGCCAGAGAAACCGGTGAATACGAGGAGTATTCGCTCTGGTATCATGAGAACTGGACGGATAGGCAGTGATGCAAACACTCTTATCGGTCAAGCAAAAAACATCTGAGTACACGAAGGTTCTCCATGCTCGAAAAGGAATATCATCTCGATTATTTTAAAAATCACGGCCTGCAGAGGAAAATATGCAAATCCTGCGGATCGGCCTTCTGGACCCGGCAGCCCGACCGGGAGATCTGCGGGGATGCACCGTGCGAATCCTACCGGTTCATCGGCAATCCCGTTTTTCGGCCTCATACCCTTGACGAGATGAGGGAGGCATTCCTCACCTTCTTCGAGCAGAAGGACCACACCAGGATCGAGCGCTACCCGGTGGTCGCACGGTGGAGGGAAGACATCTACCTCACCATCGCCTCCATCGCGGACTTCCAGCCCTTCGTGACCAGCGGCGAGGTGCCGCCCCCGGCAAACCCCCTCGCCATCTCCCAGCCCTGCATCCGCTTAAATGACCTGGACTCGGTGGGGAGGTCGGGCCGACACCTCACCACCTTCGAGATGATGGCGCACCACGCCTTCAACACCGAGGAGAGGGAGGTCTACTGGAAGGAGAGGACCGTGGAGCTCTGCGAGCAGTTTCTAAGTTCCATTGGCGCCGACCTTGCCGAGGTCACCTACAAGGAGCATCCGTGGATCGGCGGCGGCAATGCCGGCCCGAGCCTGGAGGTAATCATTGGCGGCCTCGAGGTGGCCACGCTGGTCTTCATGAGCCTCGGGAAACGGCCGGACGGGGGCGCGGGGGTGGAGCTTGATGGGGAGATGTACTACCCGATGAAGACCCGGATTGTGGATACCGGCTACGGGCTCGAGCGGTTCGTCTGGGCATCGAAGGGTTCCCCCACCATCTATGATGCGGTCTTCCCCGAGATGGTGAGCAGGCTGATGGATTCCGCGGGCCTCTCGCATATGCTTGCAAAACCCGAGTACACCAAGATCCTCGCCCTGAACGCGAAGTTCGCGGGCATCATGGACATCCACGGCCAGAACCTCTTCGAGATGCGGAAGAAGGTGGCATCCAACATCGGGATATCGCTCGAGAAACTCCAGAAGATCATCAACCCCATCGAGCAGGTCTACACTATCGCAGATCATACCCGCTGCCTGGCCTACATGCTGGGCGACTGCATCGTGCCCTCCAACGTGCAGGAAGGCTACCTTGCGCGCCTCGTGCTCCGGCGCACCCTCCGGATGATGCAGGAGCTGAAGGTGGACGAGAATGTCGCCGACCTCATCGAGATGCAGATGCGGATCGTCGGGATGCAGTCCTTTGAACAGAGGTCTGACGTGGTGCGGGCGATCGTGGAGAACGAGGTGGCAAAGTATGCACAGACCATGGAACGGGGGACCCGGATCGTCCAGAAGGTGGCGCGCAACTACAGGAAGAAGAGTGAGCGGATCCCGGCCGCCGAACTGATCACCCTCTACGACTCCCACGGG
>JAVVFN010000116.1:0-4993 GCA_032250645.1 Methanomicrobiaceae archaeon
TTCACTCCCCTCTGCATACGGGATCGGCGACTTTGGCCCCTCCGCATATCGCTTTATCGATTTTCTTGCCCGGAGCGGGCAGCAGTACTGGCAGATCCTCCCCCTCACCCCGACCGATCCTGTCTTTGGCCACTCCCCCTACCACAGCAGCTCTGCGTTTGCCATAAGCACCCTCCTGATCAGCCCCGAGCTCCTGGTGGCCGACGGCTTCTGCACAGAGAGAGATCTCCCTCCGCCGTCTCCGGGACCCTCCGGTCGTGTGGACTATGCCTCTGCGGAACCGCTCAAGCGCGAGGTCCTCGATGCGGCGTTCCGGAGGTTTTCCGCGCACCCGGAAGAAGACGGGGAATACTCCCGCTTCTGCCGGGAACAGGCCTGCTGGCTCGATGACCATGCCCTCTTCGTGGCCCTGAAGGAGGCCTCTGGCGGGAAGCGGTGGAGCCGGTGGCCCCCGGCGCTGCGCGACCGTGACCCGGAGGCGCTCGAAGCGGCCCGGAGAGACCTTGCAGGACGGATCGAGAAAGCCCGTGTTCTCCAGTACATCGCTGCCTGCCAGTGGTCAGCGCTCCACGCGTACTGCAATCATCGGTCCGTCCGGATCATCGGGGATCTGCCCATCTACATCACCCATGACAGCGCGGATGTCTGGGCGCACCCGGAGCTCTTCCAGCTGGACGAAGAGAGGGAGCCCTCCGTGGTGGCCGGGGTCCCCCCTGACTATTTCAGCAGCACAGGGCAGCGATGGGGAAACCCTGTCTTCCGGTGGGAGGTGATGGAGGAGCAGGAATTCTCCTGGTGGAAACAGCGGATCAGCCACGGTCTCTCCCTCTTCGACCTCCTGCGGATCGACCACTTCCGCGGGTTTGTGGCCTACTGGGAGATCCCGGCGGGCGAAAAGACGGCCATGCACGGCAGGTGGGTGCCGGCCCCTGCTGATACGTTCTTCCGCGAGCTCCAGGAAGCATTCCCGGACCTTCCCCTGATTGCCGAGGACCTCGGCACCATCACCGATGACGTGCGGGCGCTGATGAATCGGCTCGGGTTTCCCGGCATGAAGGTCCTCCAGTTCGCATTCGGGGAGGACATCGCCACAAACCCCTATATCCCCCATAACATCACCCAAAACTCGGTCGTCTATACCGGGACGCACGACAACAATACTACCCGGGGGTGGTTTGTCCACGAGATCACCGACCAGGACAGGGACCGCCTCTTCCGCTATCTCGGAAGGGAGGTGTCCGAACAGGAGGTCGCATGGGCCATGGTCCGCCTTGCCATAGGCTCGGTGGCGCGGGTGGCGGTCATTCCCCTGCAGGACCTCCTCGGGCTCGGCGCAGAGGCACGGATAAACACCCCGGGCACCGGGAGCGGCAACTGGGCGTGGCAGCTCCTCCCCGGGGACCTCTCGGACGACCTCTCTCTCCGCCTCTCCGGCATAACCAAACTTTTCGGCCGAAAATAAATCGAATCTGATAAATGCGGGAACGATTCTACCATTCATTAAAGCCGGCAAGAGACATGGACTCTATTCACCGCAATTTTGCCCACGTCCCAGAACGGATCTCCGGACTTGTTGATCTCGCGTACAACCTCTGGTGGAGCTGGCACCCTGAGGCCCGCGTCCTCTTCAAGGAGCTCGACCGGCAGGTCTGGAAGGAGTGCCTGCATAACCCGGTGCAGTTACTCCAGATGATCCCGCAGGAATACCTTGAACAGGCGGTGAACAATCCCCAGTACCTCCACCGGTACGATATCATCACCTTCCTCTTCAAGCGGTACATGGAATCACTCGACGGGTGGTTCGGCGAGCAGTTCCCGAAGCGGAGACTGCTCACCATCGCCTATTTCTCGGCAGAGTACGGCCTCCACCATTCGCTCCCCTTCTACGCAGGCGGGCTCGGGTTCCTCGCCGGAGACCACCTCAAGGAGTGTTCGGACCTGCACATTCCCATGGTGGCGGTCGGGTTCATGTACTCCCAGGGCTACCTCCACCAGGATGTCCAGACCGATGGGTGGCAGGAAGCGATCCGGATCATGCTTGACCGGGACGCTTCGCCGGTGACGAGGGTGAAGAACGCTCACGGCGAGCAGATGGTCGTCCAGGTCCCGTTTATCGATCCTCCCATCCATGTGGCAGTCTGGAAGGTGCAGGTGGGGAGGATCCCGCTCTACCTCCTCGACACCGATATCGAGGAGAATGCCCCTGAAAACCGGGGGGTATCCTCACGCCTGTACACGAGCGACCACGAGGTCCGGCTGCAGCAGGAGATCGTCCTCGGGATCGGAGGCCGCAAGGTCTTAAAAGACCTCGGGATCGAGTACTCGGCGGTACACCTCAACGAGGGCCACCCTGCGTTCGCGCTCCTCGAGCGGGTGCGGGAGAGGGTCGAGCGCGGGATGGACTTTGCGCAGGCGGTCGAACAGGTGCGGGGGACGACGGTCTTCACCACGCACACCCCCGTGCCGGCAGGGCACGACGTCTTCTCTGCAGAGCTCGTGGATAGATACTTCAGCTCCTATTACCCGCGGCTGGGCATCGACCGCGAGGCGTTCCTGGCGCTCGGCGCACACCCCGATAACCATGGCTTCAATATGACGGCGCTCGCGTTCCGGATGTCCGCCTTCCACAATGCGGTGAGTAAAAACCACGCAGAGGTCACACGGGAGACGCTCCACTGGCTCTGGCCCGACATGGAGAAGGCCCCCCTCGATGCCATCACCAACGGCGTGCATCTGCCGACCTGGATGAACCCGCGGGTCCGCCGGCTCATCAGCAAGTACATGCAGCAGGCATGCCCCCACTGGAAGGAGGAGCATGATAACCCGGTGCTCTGGGAGCTCGTGGACGATATCCCTGACAGCGAGCTCTGGGACGTGCACAACTGGCTCAAGGCGAAATTAATCAACCGGATCAGGGAACGGCAACGCCGAAAGTGGGCGGTTCGCCAGGACGAGCCACTCAACCTGGTGGCAGAGGGAGTGATGCTCAACCCCTCCACGCTCACCATCGGCTTTGCACGCCGGTTCTCCACCTACAAGCGTGCCGACCTGATCTTCCACGATATCGAACGGTTAAAGCGCATCGTGAACAACCGCTGGCGGCCGGTCCAGATCATCTTCGCGGGAAAAGCGCACCCGGACGACTACGAGGGAAAACTGATCCTCCAGCGGATCTACCGGCATGCCCAGGAGCCCGAGTTCGGAGGGCGTATCGCGTTCGTGGAGGACTACGGGGAGCAGACCGCCCAGTACCTGGTCCACGGCGTGGACGTCTGGCTCAATAACCCCCTCCCGCCCCTCGAGGCCTGCGGGACGAGCGGGATGAAGGCGGCGATGAACGGGGTTTTAAACATGAGCATTGCCGACGGGTGGTGGCCGGAGGGGTACAATGGGAAGAACGGCTGGATCTTCGGGGAGGATACCCCTCCAGACGGCCGGGACGCTGCGGACGCAAGCGCCATCTACGAGCTCCTCGAGAAGGAGATCGTGCCTCTCTATTATTCTGTCTCCATGGACGGCATCCCGCACGGGTGGGTGAAGATGATGAAGGAGGCCATAAAAAGCGTGGCCCCGCGCTTCTCCGCCCGCCGGATGGTCAAGGAGTATGTGCGGAACTACTACCCGTCCATGCTGATCTGCGCCGAATCGGACTACGAGGTCTGCGAGCTGAAATAAGGGGTACTTATCTCCGCCATGGCTCCCGCAGGGTGGCAGGGCAGCGGTCTTTCTGCGGGCAGCTCCCGCAGTCCCGGGGGTGCGTCGGGCAGCCGCGCTCCAGGGAATAGGCCGCCGCGAGCGCGGCTGCAGGATCCCCGCGATACGCGACGGAGATCCGGGCAGCCCGCTCCTCCAACCCTTCCGTCACGCCTCCGGGATAATAGCCGCTCCATGCCACGTCTACGAGACCCGCCCTTCGGCACAGGTCTGTGAGCCGCACCATCTCCTCGCGGGACGGGCCCGGATGATAATAGAGGACGTTGTTTGGCCTGAATCCGACCAGCCGGAAGGGGATAGAGGGATCGAGCGAGGCGATAAACTCCGCGATCGTCTCCACCTCCCCATTGGTGATGCCGGGAATCACCACTGTCCGGAAGACCCGGATCTTATCCCTTCCCTCCCGGGCGAGGTAGGCAGCGTTCCGCAAAACCGGTTCTGAAGGGGCTCCGGTGAGCGCCCGGTGGACCGCATCGGAATACGCCTTGATCTCGAGGGTGATGACCCCGCAAATCTTTACGATCCGCTGCATCGTCTCCGGTGTCGCAAAACCCCCGGTCGATATCCCGACCGAAAGCCCTGTCTTCTGGCGGTCCAGCTCGGCGCCCACCTCCTCGATGTAGGGAAGGTGGATGATGGGGTCGCCCCCGGTAAAGCTGATGGTGCGGATGGACGCCCCCTCGAACGCGTGGATACGGGAGACTGCGTCAGATACCAGCGCCGCCGGCGGGATGTAGCCTGCCCACCACCAGCCGGGATCCGGGTACTGCGAGATCCGGTACGCGTTGCAGTGGAGACACCTGTAGCAGCATCCGAGCAGGGTGACCGTATAGCTCCGGAGGGTGGCCGAGCACATCGTCGCCGCGACCTCTGCTGCACTGCAACGACAGACCCCCCGCTCCCCGCGCAATCGGTCAACCCCGCACCGCCACTCGCAGAGCTCGCAGGCGGCATATCCTTCCATGCGATCTCATCTTGCCGGCTCATACAAGAACCTGCCTCAGAGGTTGCCGTTTAATTTCACGGCGGAATTAATATCTCCTGTAATTCCATGCTGGATACCGAATATCCCGACCGCCGGGCGATCTACCTCGTTATCCTCCTCTTCGGGTTCGTCAGCCTCTTTGGAGATATCATCTACGAGGGGGCCCGGAGCGTCACCGGCCCCTACCTATCCCTCCTCGGGGGGACGGCGCTGGTGGTCGGAGTGGTGGCCGGGCTCGGCGAGTTTCTCGGCTACGCGCTCCGACTGGTCTCCGGGCACCTGGCCGACATCACC
>JAVVFN010000117.1:0-4957 GCA_032250645.1 Methanomicrobiaceae archaeon
CCTGGGTATCGGGGCTGCACACGTGCCGTTCCCCGAGCACAATGCGAGCCCGAGGGTCACCATGGGCGCAGGGATGGTAAAACAGGCGCTCGGGTTCGGGTGCGCGAACATGAAACTGCGGCCCGATACCCGGGGGCACCTCCTCCACTACGTCCAGAAACCGCTCGTTGATACGCAGACATCCACGGTCATCGGCTCTGACGACCGGGCTGCGGGCCAGAACTTCGTGGTGGCAATCCTCTCGTTTGAAGGGTTCAATATCGAGGATGCGCTCATCTTCAACAGGTCGTCGATCGACCGGGGGCTGGGAAGATCGCACTTCTTCCGGACCTATGACGGGGAAGAGCGGCGCTATCCCGGAGGGCAGGTCGACAAGATCGAGATCCCTGACGAGGAGGTGGCCGGGGCCCATGGCGCCGAATACTACCAGAACCTCGACGCGGACGGGGTCATCAATCCTGAGACCATCGTCAATGAAAAAGACGTGCTCATCGGGAAGACCTCCCCGCCGCGGTTCCTCGAGGAGCCCACCGGCGAGCTGATCACCGTGGAGAAGAGGCGCGACACCTCGGTGACCATGCGGAGCAACGAACGCGGGATCGTGGATACCGTGATCATTACCGAGGGCGAGAACAGCTCCAGGCTGGTGAAGGTGCGGACCCGAGATCTCCGCATCCCTGAGGTCGGAGACAAGTTCGCCTCCCGCCACGGCCAGAAGGGCGTGGTGGGGCTGATCATGCCCCAGGAGGATATGCCCTTCACCGAATCGGGGATCGCCCCGGACCTGATCATCAACCCGCACGCCATCCCCAGCCGTATGACCATCGGGCACATGCTGGAGACGCTGGGCGGCAAGGTGGGATCGATGGAGGGGAGGCGCATCGATGCGACCGCCTTCTCCGGTGAGCGAGAGGCAGATCTCCGTGAATCCCTCCGCAGGTTCGGGTTTGCACACAACGGCCGCGAGGTGATGTATGACGGCATCACGGGAAGGAGGTTTACCGCCGAGATCTATGTTGGCGTGATCTATTACCAGAAGCTCTACCACATGGTCTCCTCCAAGATGCATGCGCGGTCACGCGGTCCGGTCCAGGTCCTTACCCGGCAGCCGACCGAGGGAAGGGCACGCGAGGGCGGTCTCCGGTTCGGCGAGATGGAGCGTGACGTGATGATCGGGCACGGAGCTGCAATGGCCCTTAAAGAGCGGCTCCTCGACGAATCGGACAAGGTGGAGCAGTACGTCTGCGCGAAGTGCGGGATGGTGGCGTTTCTTGACCGGAAGCGCAAGGTGACCCGGTGCCTTGCCTGCGGGAACGAGACCGACATCTACCCGGTGGAGATGAGCTATGCGTTCAAGCTGCTCTGTGACGAGATGAAGAGTATGGGAATCGCGCCAAGATTGCACCTGGAGGACCAGGTATAGGGGGCCCTGTTATGACCAGTCCAAAACGAATCGGAAAAATTGAATTCGGGCTACTCTCCCCCAAGGAAATTCGGAGAATGAGTGTCCGGAAGATCATCTGGGCGGATACCTATGATGACGACGGGTTCCCCTACCCCCAGGGCCTGATGGACCTCAACCTCGGGGTGATTGACCCGGGCCTGCGCTGCAAGACCTGCGACAACAAGGCGGCCGACTGCCCGGGGCACTTCGGCCACATCGAGCTCGCAAAACCCGTGATCCATGTCGGCTACACGCGGCTGATCCGGAAACTCCTGCGGGTCTCCTGCAGAAGCTGCAGCCGACTGCTCCTCAGCCCGAATGAAGTGGACAAGATCCTCGGGCCTGACGAGGAGCGGTTCGATGAGGTGATCTCAGAGCGGGACATCAAAAAGGAGCGTGTCTGCCCGCACTGCGATGAGCAGCAGCTGAAGATCAACTTCGAAAAGCCGACCACCTTCTCGGAGGTCATCGTCGAGGAGGGGCGGAAGGTGGAGCACAAGCTGACGCCGGCCGATATCCGGGCAAGGCTGGAGCGCATCCCTGACGAGGACCTCCGTCTCCTCGGTATCAACCCGGAGGTCGCCCGGCCGGAGTGGACGGTGCTCACGGTGCTTCCCGTGCCGCCGGTCACCATGCGCCCCTCCATCATTCTCGAGAACGGGCAGAGGTCTGAAGACGACCTCACCCACAAGCTGGTCGATATCATCCGCATCAACCAGAGGTTCAAGGAGAACCAGGACGCAGGGGCCCCGCAGCTGATCATTGAGGACCTCTGGGAGCTGCTCCAGTACCACGTGACCACTTACCTGGACAACGAGGTGGCCGGCTGTCCTCCCGCACGGCACCGGAGCGGGCGGCCATTGAAGACGCTCTCCCAGCGGCTGAAGGGGAAGGACGGCAGGTTCCGTGGATCGCTCTCTGGAAAACGTGTGAACTTTTCCTCGCGTACGGTCATCTCCCCCGACCCCAACCTGAGCATACAGGAGGTCGGCGTCCCTCTCTCGGTCGCAAACGAGATGAGCATCCCTGTCCGGGTAACATCCTACAACCTCGATACGATCCGCACCATGGTTCTCAATGGCCCGGAACGCCCGAACCTCGGCGGACCGACCGGTGCGAACTATGTCATCCGGCCCGATATGCGCCGTATCCGCCTCTCTGACCTGAACAAGGAGACGGTGGCCGAGATGCTGGAACCCGGGTGGACCGTGGACCGCCAGCTCTCCAACGGCGATATCGTGCTCTTCAACCGGCAGCCCTCGCTTCACCGGATGAGCATCATGGCCCATTACGTTGTCCTGATGGATGGGAAGACGTTCCGGCTCAACCCGGCCGTCTGCCCTCCCTACAACGCGGATTTTGACGGGGACGAGATGAACCTCCACGTCCCGCAGACCGAGGAGGCCCGCGCCGAGGCCTACATGCTCGCGAGCGTGCAGGAGAACATCCTCTCCCCCCGTTTCGGGGGCCCCATCATCGGCGGGATCCACGACCATGTCTCCGGCATCTTCCTGCTCACACACGGGAAGCGCTGGTTTACAAGGTCAGAGGTGCTCTCACTGCTCGTCGAGAGCACGCCCGATCACCTCCCTCCTGCCGAGGACGAGGAGGACGGTGTGCCTCTCTGGTCCAACAAGCAGATCTTCTCCATGATCCTCCCGAAGGACCTGAACATGGTCTTTCGGGCCTCCTCCTGCGTGAAATGCGACGAGTGCAAGAGTGAGCTCTGTGAGCGCGACGCGTATGTACGGATCATCGACGGCCAGCTCCTCTGCGGGACCATCGACAAGAAGGCAATCGGCGCATTCGACGGCGCGATCGTGCACCGGATCATCCGCCAGGACGGCATGGCCTGCGGCGTGCGGTTCATCGATGAACTGACCAGGCTGGCCATCCGGGCGATCATGATCGACGGATTCTCGTTCGGGATTGACGACGAGGATCTCTCCAAGACTGAATATGGGCAGATCGCAGAGGTGCTGGAGAATGCATCTCAGGATGTCCAGCGTCGGATCACCATCTACGAGGAGGGTCAGCTCGAGCCCATGCCCGGGAGGACACTGGACGAGACCCTGGAGATGCAGATCATGCAGGTCCTTGGCCGTGCCCGTGACCGGACGGGTGAGATTGCAGGGAGGCACCTTGGACTCTCCAACAGTGCGGTGGTGATGGCAGTGAGCGGCGCTCGTGGCTCCATGCTCAACCTCACGCAGATGGCCGGGTGTCTCGGCCAGCAGTCTGTCCGTGGTGAACGGATCGTCCGTGGGTATGACGAGCGCACGCTCCCCCACTTCAAGAAGAATGACCGCGGCGCAAAGGCGCACGGGTTTATCCGCAACAGCTACAAGAGCGGTCTTTCGCCCACCGAGTTCTTCTTCCACGCCATCGGAGGGCGCGAGGGGCTTGTGGATACCGCGGTCCGTACCTCGCAGAGCGGCTACCTCCAGCGCCGCATGATCAATGCACTGCAGGACCTCAAAGTGGCCTACGACCATTCGGTGCGCACCACCGGCGGAAGGATCATCCAGTTCAGGTACGGCGAGGACGGGACAGATCCGTCAAAGAGCAGCTTCGGCGACCCGGTGGATGTGAAGGGGATTGTGGAGTCGGTCCTGAAGGAGGAGGTCTCATGAACGAGGAGATGAGACGGCAGATCAGGGAGGCAGATCTCCCTGAGAAGACGAAACAGGATCTCGAGAACTACCTGGAAGGGAAGAGCTTCTCCGACGAGCAGTTCACCCGCATTGTACGCCGGGTCATTGAAGAGTACAGCAATACGCGTATCGAGCCCTGCGAGGCGGTGGGGATCGTGGCCGCCCAGTCGATCGGGGAGCCGGGCACGCAGATGACCATGCGGACCTTCCACTATGCGGGCGTAGCCGAGATCAACGTGACCCTCGGCCTCCCGCGGCTGATCGAGATCATGGACGCGAGGAAGAGTCCCAGCACCCCCACCATGACCATCTACCTGATGGAGGAGTGGGCGACAAACCGTGACCGGGCACGGGAGGTGAGCTGGCAGATCGAGGCGGCCCCGCTCCACGAGTTCGGGGACATCACCATCGACATGGTGAACATGCAGGTGCTGGTCCAGCTGAACACGCAGGTCTGCGACCGGCGGAAGATCTCGGTAGAGGAGATCCTGGAGAAGGCCCCCAAGAAGATCAGGGACCGCCACCACTACCGGGACTTTGAGTTTGAGACCAACCCGAAAGGTGCAAACCTTGTCTTCTTCCCCAAGAACCGTGAGAGTTACCAGAACCTCTTCCAGATGGCAGAGTACGTCCGCAATGTGGTCGTGCAGGGGATCGACGATATTGAGCGGGTCGTGGTGCGAAAAGAGGACGGAGAGTATATACTTTATACTGAAGGTTCCAACCTAAAAGACGTATTCGGTGTGGAAGGCGTCGATATGACCCGGACAAGAAGCAATAACATTGCGGAAATCTCCGAGGTTCTCGGCATCGAGGCAGGCAGGAATGCCATTATCGATGAGGCGATCAGCACCCTCCG
>JAVVFN010000118.1:0-4896 GCA_032250645.1 Methanomicrobiaceae archaeon
CCTTGACAGGGGGGGCGGGACGGTCGGTGGGCCTCCCCGCACGCCAGAGCTCCTTGACCATCTCCTCAGGAACACCGGTCTCGTCCTTCCGCCACGGGTAGACCCCCTCGGGGAAGTCCTCGGGAAGGAAGAGGCGGCGCGGGTCAGGGATGCCCGTCACCTCCACGCCGAAGAAGTCCTGTTTCTCCCGCTCGGAGTAGACCGCACCCGGGATGAGGTCAGAGATAGTGGGAATCCGGAGGTCGGCTTTGGGGACAGGGACGGCGATAGTAACCAGGATCTCTCCGTTCTTTACCCCGAAATAGATGCTCATATGGTAGAGGAGCTCGACCTCCTCACCGAGATCGGTTCCCGAAATGACCGAGAGGTGCGGGTAGTCGATCTCGATGAGGCGGGCAATGGAATCGTGGAGGATCTCGCGGGACATGCGCATCCAGATAGAGACGATCTTCTTCTTACGTGCACCCTCTTCCCATTCCCTTATCTCAATCTCGCGGACCTCTTCCCCGAACTTCTGGATAAAGACATCCCTGATCTGATCAGGGGAGAGCATGGTTCGTGTCATGATACTCCTCCCTCCAGGCGTTCCAGTTTTGCAATTGCCTTGACCACCCCGTCGATGATCGCCTCGGGCCGCGGAGGGCAGCCCGGCACGTAGACATCCACCGGGATGATCGTATCCAGCGGACCCGCCAGGGAGTAGGAGTCAAAGAAGACCCCTCCCGACATGCAGCTTCCGATGCCGAGGACCACTTTCGGGTCGGCCATCTGCGCGTAGGTCCGCGTTACCCGGGGGACCATTGACCTCGTCACCGGGCCGCTCACCACCAGCACATCGGCGTGCCGGGGCGAGCCCACCAGCCGGACCCCGAAGCGCTCGGGGTCGTAGCGGGGCGTGAGTGCGGCCACGATCTCGATGTCGCACCCGTTGCAGGAGCCGGTGTTGAGGTGGAAGACCCACAGGGACCGGTTGAACGACGGCGAGAGCCTCATCCCACCACCCCGATGATGACGATTGTTACGGCCATGACCCCGAGGAACCACATCAGGTAGTCGCTGAGGATCCCGGTGTGGAGGGGGACAAGGCGCGAATAATAGCCGGCAAGCGCCTCGGTGAACCCCCAGTAGAGGTTCCCTCCGCTCACATGTACCTCCTCGTCCCTTTCCGGCTCAAGGTTCCCGGAGAGGAAGGGTTTGGTCTGCTCGGTCCCTTCCCGGTAGTCCTTCTCGCCCCGCATCCAGATGAGCGCGGCGATGATGAATGCGATCACGAATGCCGCGACCCAGATGAGCGGGTTCCAGAACCCGGTGCCGGTGATGAGCGTGACAGTGGCGTCCATGTTATATCCCTCCTCCCAGCACCGTGCCGATATATCCTGCCTGATCGATGAGCGCGCCCGCAGCCGGTGCAACCAGGAAATCCACCACCTGCTG
Organism: Methanomicrobiaceae archaeon; assembly: GCA_032250645.1. Lineage (GTDB taxonomy): Archaea > Halobacteriota > Methanomicrobia > Methanomicrobiales > Methanomicrobiaceae > JAVVFN01. The sequence continues at coordinate 1,435 of JAVVFN010000118.1, forward strand.
CGGGAAGAGGCCAAAGATGATGACGATGGCTGCGAGGATCCCCATCCCCGCGAGCATGGGGAAGGGGACCTCCGAGACCTCCGCATAACGCGGGAGCCGTGGCCCCATGAAGATCGAGTGGAAGACCTTCACGAAGGAGGCAAGGGTGAGAATGCTGACGACCATGGCGATGATTGACAGGATCGGGCTGAACAGGAAGACCGATTCGTAGATAAGGAGTTTGGATGCGAAGCCGTTAAAGGGTGGGATCCCTGCAATGGCAAGAGACCCGATGATGAAGAAGAGCATCGTCCACTTCATGGTATGCCCGAGGCCCCCGAGCTCGTTCAAGTTCCTCGTGCCCGTCCGGTAGAAGATGGCCCCCGCGGTAAGGAAGAGGAGGCCCTTGTACATCGCGTGGTTGATGATATGGAAGATGCCGCCCTCCATGGCCACGAGGCCGTAGCTGTCGAGGGCCGCCTGGTTGCCGAGGACGGCAAGGCCGACGCCCACCCCAAGGAGCATGTACCCGGTCTGGGAGATGGCATGGTAGGCCATCAGCCTTTTGACATCCTTCTGGGGGATGGCCATGGTGACCCCGATGAACATGGAGAGGATCCCGAGCACGATCAGGATCCACCCGATGGTGGCCCAGCTCAGAGTAACATTGTAGAGCGTGAAGGCCACCCGGAAGATCCCGTACAGGCTCGCCTGGCTTGAGACCACCAGGAACGCAGTGATGGACGAAGGTGCCATGGAATAGGCATCGGGCGTCCAGAAATGCATAGGCACCGCCCCCGCCTTCATGGCAAGCGCCACCACGAGCATCCCGAGCGCCACCTGGTCAAGGAGGGTAAACTGCATCCTGCTCGCGATCATGGCGATATTGAGGGCGTCGTACTGCCCGTACAGGAGGGCGACCGCAAACAGGACCAGGAGACCTCCGAGGGTAGAGAGGACCGCATACTTGAGGGCCCCCTCCACCGCCACCCCCTTATCGATGCGGTAGGCGACGAGCCCTGCACCTGCCAGCGAGTTGATCTCAAGGAAGACAAAGAAGTTGAACATGTCCCCGGTTGAGACCATCCCGAGGATGCCTGCCAGCAGGAGAAGGAGGAGGGCATAATACCCGTCCTGCCCGTCGGTCCTGGAGACGCTCGAGAGCGAGTAGAGCATCACGGCAAAGCCCACGATCGATGCCGAGAGGACCATGAAGGCGCTCATCGCATCGATGGCAAAGACGATCCGTATGGGGATCCCGCCCGAATCGATGGGGATGGCGACGTGCGGTGCGGACGCTCCGAAGGTGTAGACCACGGTGCCCGCAGTGAGCACGTCATAAGCCAGGATCACCGCGATGGCCGCGGTGGCGAGCATGACCACGAAGATCCATGCGTTCCGGAGCGATGCGCTCACCTTTCCTGCGAGCGGGGTGAAGAATGCTCCGAGCATGGGGAGGGCGATGAGCAGTGCCGGGGCATGGGCAGTGAGAAATGCCGGTATCATCCCTTCAGCCTCCTGACCTCACCTACATTCGCGGTCCCGTACTTCCGGTAGATCACCATCACGAACGAGAGCATGAGCGCGGTGGTCGCGATCCCGATGACGATGTTGGTGAGGGTCATCGCCTGCACGGTTGGCATGACCATGAGCGCGTCTGGTGCACCGGTGAAGATCGGCGCAATCCCTCCTGCCCTGTAGCCGAGCGAGACGAGGAAGAGATTGACCCCGGCTTCGACGAGCGAGAGCCCCATCACCATCTTGATCAGGTTCCTCCTGGTGAGCATGGCGATGATGCCGATGATGATAATCAGGCCCGAGGCGATGAAGGGGAGATTGTAGTACATCCTACACCCCCTCCCGCACACTGGTGATCATGTACAGCACGATCACCGAGAGCGCTCCCAGCACCTCGACCCCCACCGCGATGTTCATGATCGGGATCACGCCTGCGGTGTTCAGCTCTCCCGGATTCGGCCCGAACGGGACGCTCATGCCGAAGAGCACACCCGTATTCGCGAGCCAGTTCGCAAAGAAGGTCGCACCGATGGTGAGCGCGATGGCGGCGGTCGCAAGGAAGAGCAGGAGGCCGAGCGACTCGGTGAAATGGAAGGAGGTCGTTTGGATGGTCGACCTGATCGTCTCGAACGAGTAGGCGACCATGATGAGGATGAACGCGGTGGCGATGACCGCGCCTCCCTGGAAACCCCCGCCCGGGGTGAGGTGCCCGTGGAGGACGATGTAGAAGCCGAAAACCAGCACGAACGGGAAGAGGAGGTTTGCCGCTCCCCGCACCACCTTACTCATATTCATAGTCCTCGTCCTCCTTCCGCTTCCGGAGCGCAAGACCCGATCCCAGCACGGCGGTGAAGAGCACCGTCGCCTCGCCGAGCGTATCAAAACCCCTGAAATCGAAGACCACGCTGGTGACAATGTTATTTGCACCCGTGAACGCCTGGCCGAAACTGACCATGTAGGCATCCATGTCTGTAAACTGCGGGCTGCCAAAGTCAAGGCTCACGACCGGCAGCAGCACCGCTCCCGCGAGCACCAGAACGATCCCGGCCACGAGAAGGTTCCTCATTGCTCCACCTCCCACCGCCCGGTCCCCCGGATGGCGAGGATATAGATGGCCGTGGTCAGCCCGGCGCCGATCCCGGCCTCTGCAATTGCCACGTCGGGCGCCTGGAGGATGTAGAACTCCAGCGAAAGCAGGAAACTGAAAATCCCGAAGGCAACGGCGGCAGAGAGGAGGTCCTGGAACCTGATGATGACCGCGGCCGCGATAATAAGGCCTGCGAGCACCAGCGCCTGCAGGATCACCTCGATCATCGTTTCACCTCCGCGAGGCGGTCGACCACGGCTGGATACGGCAATGTCCCGCTCCGGTGCGCGGCCCGCGCGATGGCGTGGGCACCGGTCGCATTGGTGAACGCAAGGGCCATCACCGCAATGGCAGTGTGAACTGCAAGGGTCAGAAACTGGCCCTCGCCGGTCGCCCGGAGCTGAACGAATGCGTAGATGATCACCGCGAGAGAGGTGAAGATAGATCCGAACGTGGTGGTCTTGGTCTCTGCGTGCAGACGGGTATAGACATCAGGGAAGCGGAGGATGCCGAGCACCCCGAGACCGTTGAAGAGGAGACCGATGCCAAGGAAGATCGCAATGAGCGTCTCGACAGGGGTCATCTAGACATCACCCCCGACATACTTCGCGATATAGAGCGTTCCCACGAACGACAGGAGCGCATACACGATGGCTACGTCCACAAAGATCGTCTGCTGGTATGCCACCGCAAGAACAATCATCGAGGCCACCGTGAGGGTGTTGATGGTGTCGAGTGCGACCACCCGATCGGGCACGGTGGGACCGAGGAACAGCCGGACCATGGTGACCAGGATCAGGCCGGCAAAGACTGCGACGGCGAAGAGGAATATACCGGTCATTCGGCAATTCTCCTTATCCATCCCGGGAATTTGAAGA
>JAVVFN010000119.1:0-4894 GCA_032250645.1 Methanomicrobiaceae archaeon
CTGGAACAGGGAGTGAAACAGGTAAAATGACCTTGAATACAGGTTAATTCACCTGAAACAGAGAAGATCAAATCTTTTGCAGCACCCGGATAATTGCGGTATAAACCGTATGATGCGATATATAAACGATGGCCTCTCACCATTGAAACAACGCTCAGCAATCTTGAAGAAAGCCGGGAGAAAAACGTATGAATGGTATGGTTGAGATCACGGGCCCGGAAGAGGCTGGTCAGGAAGAAATTACTGAGCCGGGAGAAGGCAAAAGTTCCCCGGAAGCTTTGGGAGAAGACGAGACCACCATCGAACCGGATGTCCCGGTCATGACCCCGGAGCAGCAGGAGCGGATCAACAAATACCGCAAGTTCAAGAAAGTGGACGGCGCCGCCTACCGGAGGGTCAACCAGTTCCTCCGCAAGCACACCTATGTTACTGCACGGGAGTGGGCGATTGCCCGTTTATGCGCAGACTTCAGTACAAGGAGCGGTGCCGAGATGACCTTCATCGGGGAGCACCTGCCAGAGCTCGTCCCCTTCATGACCGGTACCTACACCCCGCAGGCGGTGAACCAGGCACGGAGCTCTTTTAAGCGGAAAGTGAAGATATCCGGGGCCACCTTCTTCTACGGCGCCCTGTGCGGTTTTTTTACTGCGGAGGAACTCGACGATATCCTCTTTGAAGCAAGCGAAGTGGCACGTTTTCTGCTCGAAGTCGAGGGGACCACCATCGATATCGATGACGAGATCGATGTGGAAGACCGGATCACCGAGGTGATGCGGAGTGTCGCAGAAGCAGCCCTGAGGATCCGGAGTGCGCCTGATAATGACGAAGAGGAGGAGAAATCGAGATGAAGCTGATTCAGGTGGTGGGGTATGCGAACACGGGGAAGACCACATTTATCCTCGACCTCATCCAGAAACTATGCAAAATTGGAAATGTTGCGGTAATCAAGCATATCGGGGGGCATATCCAGACACTGGAGGAGGGAAAGGACACCACGCGTTTCTTCGAGGCAGGCGCATTTTTTTCTGCAGGCCTTGATGCGGAGAAAGCAGTGGTTGCGATACATGACGATGATCTCGAGCACACGCTTCGCATGCTCGCAGATGCCGGGGTGGAGTACGCGGTCATCGAGGGGTTCAAACGGCGCCCCCTCCCCAAGATCGTGCTGGGGGACCTGGAGGCCGAGAACTGCATCCTGCGCAACCCCACAGGGGATGAAGTGATCGCGCACCTGGAGAATTTTGCGGACTATGTGACGCTTCAGGGGCTCGTCCATGAGATAAAGCGGGAGCATGACGTGAGCCGCGCCGGTGCCATCCTCACGTTCAACGGAATCGTGCGGGAATGGACGGGCGATATCCATACCGAATACCTGGACTTTGACGAGGATATCGACAGGATGCTCGCGGAGATCACTGCCGAGATCGAAAAAGTGCCCGGGATACTCGGCGTCCGGTTCCATCACCATAAAGGAAGGCTCTTTGCGGGGGATGATATCACCTACCTCGCGATACTGGCCGAACACCGGTACGAGGCATTCAATGCCGCAAGCGCGGCAATCGACCGCCTCAAGCGTGACCTGCACGACAAGAAGGATGCGGCAGTATGAGAGGCGCAGAGAAGAGAAAGAAGAGGCTCTTTGGCACAAACGGGGTCCGCGGCGTGGTAGGGCAGGGAATGACCCCTGAACTGGTGATGCATATCGGGATGGCCCTTGCCTCCATGCGCCCCGGCACCATCGCGGTGGGAAGGGACACCCGGACGTCAGGCCCGGCGTTCGCCAGTGCGATCAAGGCAGGCATCCTCTCCTGCGGCTCAAATGCGGTCGATCTCGGGGTACTTCCCACCCCTGCCCTCCAGTACCTGGTCAGGCACCACTTTGATGCAGGAGCCGTGATTACGGCATCGCACAATCCCCCTGAATATAATGGCGTGAAGGTGATCGAACCGGATGGCACAGAGATGGGGGACGAGGAGACCATCGCGCTGGAAGAGATGCTTTTCGAGGAGAGATTTGCCACCGTGGGATGGCGCGAGGTTGGAGTGGCAAGGGATGCGCCGGAGATGATCGCGGAGTACATCGACGCCGTGGTCGGCCAGTTCCCCCCCGGGATCGGGAAGGGGATAAGAGTGGTCGTGGACCCGGGCTCCGGGCCGGCCACGGTCACCACCCCTGCGATCCTCAATGCCATGGGATGCGGGGTATTTACGGTCAATGCACAGATGGACGGAACATTTCCCGGGAGGCTCCCTGAACCTTCGCCCGAGGGACTTTCCCTGCTCTCGAGGATGGTAGTAGAGACGGGCGCTGCCTTTGGTGTGGCCCATGATGGTGATGCGGACCGGGCAGTCTTTGTCGATGAGAAAGGGCGGTACGTTGAGGAAAATATGGAGTTTGCCCTCATACAGCGGCACATCTGCCGGAAGAGACCCGGCGTCGTGGTCACGCCGGTGAGTACGTCGAGACTTGCCGAGAAGATCGCCCGGGAGACCGGCTCCCGGGTCGTCTATACCCCGGTTGGGAGTATCTATGTTGCCAGGACGATGCTGGATCTTGCCGCCCGTGGAGAGGATGTGGTCTTTGGGGGAGAGGGAAATGGCGGGCTGATCTTCCCTGACCATCAGCACTGCAGGGACGGGGGGATGACGGCTGCAGCCATGGTCCATCTGATTGCAGAGACAGGAGGAACACTCTCCGAGCTCGTCAGCACGCTTCCCCACATGGTGATGATCAGGGAGAAGATCTCTGCTGATGACCCGGAAGAGCTTCTGCAAATGGCAGAAAAACGATTTTCAGGTGAGGAACTGGATCTCGTGGACGGGGTGCGGATCAACCGGAAGGATTCTTGGGCCCTTCTTCGGCCGTCCGGTACAGAGCCCTTTATGAGGCTTGTGGTGGAGGCAGAGACCAAAGAGGCAGCGGCCGCATTCTGCCGCGAAATCCATAGAGCAATCGGCAGAGGAGACTGACCCCGGGAGAGCGGCAGGGAGGATGTATGCAGTCCACGATCGAGATCCTCGTTTCAGGGCGCGTGCAGAAAGTCGGATTTCGCGCCTGCATCCGCAAGATTGCCAGCAATCTCGGCATCAACGGGACTGTTTCGAACATGGAGGATGGTCGTGTCCGGATCATCGCGGCAGGGGAAACGGTCATCCTCGAAAAGTTCCTCTCCATGATCTACGGGTGCCCGCGGGCGACTATCAGGGATCTGAAGGTAGCCTGGCTGGAAAAGAAGGATTTTGAAGGGTTTTCCATCCTCAGGAACAGCGATTAGTACCGGATCTGGAAATCCTCGTGGTGAAGAAGTGAGGAGAGGTAACTTGCAGTATTGCTGTCTATGCAGCCCTCCCTTATTGATTGGTGCAGACGCGGAACTACCCGGGCGACGAGCGAATCAGAGAGATGACAACGTGCGGTGCTGCATTCATATTCCTCTTTTGAAATTCCCTCCCGGGCAACTGCAAATATCACCTCATCCACCATCCTCGGTTTTAAGGGGTCCATAAAATCGAGGATCAGAGATCGGGCTCCCTGCCGGATTACCCCGAGATCCGGATCAAGATGCGCCCCGATCAGGGACCTGCTGCATGCACCAAAGAGTACCGCGTAGCCGAGCGAGAGCATGGCATTCACCGGGTCGGTATGGGGCCGTTTCGTCCTTCTCACAAACCCCAGTTCAGGGGGGAGCGAACGAGCCATAATCTCGTAATACATGCTCAGGGCGAGAAAATGCAGCCTCCGCAGTTCCTCGAGCTTGATGAGAAACTCGAACTGGTCTAGTGCCTGGAAGAGCACGTCCTGTTCGCCTTCGTAGAAGAGCGTTCTTTCGACCTCCTTCTGTGCATTTTCCAGAGCACGCAGCCGTGATTTCAGTGACGCCTGCGCAATTTCAACCCCGTACATATGGGTGAGCGTGGATTCCTGTGCAGATCGGACCACTTCATCGTCCTGTACCCCGAATGGCCGGAGCGTGCCGACCGGGATCCCGTCAGGGTCAAAAAATGTCACCATGGCCCCTGCCCGGAGGAGATGGATCAATGCAGAGGTATGCACCGAATGGCCGCCCATGATGAGCAGGTGCCGGACCGAAGAAAGCGGGATGATCTCCTCTTCTCCCTTGTACAGGATCCGCAGCTCTGTCGTTGTGGCCCTGATGTGCCCGCCAAATCCGGTCACGATTTTCCAGCGCACACCTACAGAATCCATACGGATCACCCCTTCTGATAGGTACGGTTACAGCTTCATCCCTAAAGGGCATTGTGAACTGTGCGGGGAAAAAACCGAAATAGGGATGCCAGAGGAGGGTTATTTATTGGCATATGCGTGCAGGCGCACGGGCAGAATGGCACCGTCTCCAGCATGTGCTGGTTCATGAACCCGGGATAGAGGTCTTTTTTGCCCTCCTCTCCCCTTCAGCCCACCTCTATGAGCGGTTCTTCAATAAATCCGAGGCAAGGGCCGAGCACCGCAGCCTCATAGAGACCCTCCACTCTTCTTTTGGGGTGCGTGTCCACCACCTCGGACCGGAGCTCGTCGATCACGCAGAACGGGAGAAGACAATCTTCGATGCGCTCGTTCGCTACGCGAAAACCCGCCTTGGACACCGTTGCACCACAGATGCATCTGATCTTCCGGAAAAGGTGAGAGAGGTGCTGGATGCACCTGTCCCTCTGGAAGAGCGGGATCCCGGGCACCTCCTGGACATCGGCGTCCTCAACCCCACCCTCGAGCTCACCCCCGAGGGGGTGCAGACCACACTCACCCGACCGCTCTACAACCTCTATTTCATGCGTGACCAGCAGGCCGCCACCGACCATGGCATGGTGCTGGGCCGGATGGGGCGGGCTGAGCGAGAGGCGGAGGTTGACCTCTGTTCCATCGCGCTCAATGCAC
>JAVVFN010000011.1:0-14822 GCA_032250645.1 Methanomicrobiaceae archaeon
CTCCAACCGTGCACCGGGTTCGGGATGGCCTTTTTGAGGGGGGTGATTTTCTCCCTGCAGGGAAGATCGCGTTTCTGGGGGTCGGGTCGCGCACAAACCCCGCCGGAGCGGCTGAACTGCTCTCCTGCGGACTCGGGTTTGAAGAGGTGGTGCTGGTAAGACAGCCCCTGCACCCACTGGTCACCGGATATGATCCGATGATCGCAATGCACCTTGATACGTATTTTAATATCGCTGCAGACGGCGTGGCGGTGGCAAGCCCCCTCCTTCTCAAGGGTGCAGTAGTGGAGCGCTACGCGAGAGAGGGGGAGGGGTATGTGAGGGCGGGAGAGGCCACCACCCTTGATCTCCTGATCGCGGAGCTTGGATTTTCCTGTATCGAGATCACCACGCTTGAACAGCTCTGTTATTCATCGAATTTCCTCTGCGTCCGGGACGGAGAATGTATCAGCCCGGATGCGCACCAGCTTGCACCGGTCGTAATGGAGCGCCTGAGCGAAAGGGCGGCCCAAAACCCTGGGAAATACGGCGCTCTTCTTGCACAGGCGGAACATGACTACAGGCTTCTATTGAGCGATTCGGAGTTCTTCCCCCACAAAAAGGAAGTCTACGCGCACGGGCTGGAGATGACCACGGTCCACCTTGCCAATGCCACCGGGGGATACGGGGGCGCGCACTGCATGACCTGTGTACTGGAGAGGAACTAGGTCGTGCTACTCTGTGCCATGCCACCATTGAACAAGTCTTTTCTGTGGGCATCTTCACATTAAGTAGTAATGTACTGGAACAGGACGATGGAGACGCTGCCTCCTGAAGAGCTGGAGATCCTCCAGAAGAAACGTCTGAAATGGACATTAAAACAGGCAGAGAATGTCCCTTTTTATCGACAAAGGCTCTCTGAGGCAGGAATTTCCGCGGACAACTTCACTCTTGGGGATATGTCCAGGATCCCGTTTACCAACAAGAAGGATCTCAGGGAAGGCTATCCGTTTGGGTTTTTGGCGGTGCCTCTCCGTAACGTGGTCCGCATCCACACCACCTCCGGGACCACCGGGAAACCCACGGTGGTGGGATACACAGAGAGGGATATCAGGAACTGGGCCGAGCTGATTGCACGCGATCTCACCATGATCGGGCTCGGGAAAGATGACATCTTCCAGAATGCCCTCGGCTATGGACTCTTTACCGGAGGACTCGGGTTTCACTATGGCGCGGAACTGATCGGCATGACCGTGCTCCCCAGCGCCACCGGGAATACCCGGAGACAGATCGAGATGATCGAGGACTTTGGGGTGACTGCCATCAACAGCACCCCCAGCTACGCGATGCATCTTGCAGAAGTGGCCGAGGACATGGGTGCGGGTCTTGAAACCCTGCGGGTGGGCATCTTCGGGGCCGAGCCTTGGTCAGAGAACATGCGGAGGGAAATTGAGGGACGGCTCGGGATCACCGCGTATGATTCCTATGGCATGAGCGAGATGTACGGGCCGGGAGCATCCTTCGAGTGCAGGGAGCGGTGCGGGCTCCATTTCTGGCATGATGCATACTACCTTGAGATTATCAACCCGGAGACGGGCGAGGTGCTTGGTCCGGGAGAGCGGGGAGAGCTGGTCGTCACCCCGCTCATCAAGGAGGCAATGCCGCTTCTGAGGTACAGAACCGGGGATATCACCATGCTGCTCGAGGATGAGTGCCCCTGCGGCAGGGGCCAGAAAATATCAAGGATCCTGGGGAGGAGTGACGATATGCTCGTGATACGGGGGGTGAACGTCTTTCCCTCGCAGATCGAGCACGTGCTGCTCGCTCTTCCCGAGGTGGGTGAACAGTTTATGGTATATATCGACAGAGTCAAGCATCTTGATGAGATGACGATCGATGTGGAACTCCACCGGGAGTATTTCAGCGGTGAACTGAAGGATCTTGCAAAGGTCCAGAAAAAAGTCTCAGACGTGCTGCGGGAAACCCTCGGGCTGCGCACCCGCGTGAACCTTGTGGAGCCGGGCACACTCCCGCGGTTTGAGGGGAAGGCAAAGAGGGTGGTTGACCGGAGGGCCGGCGTATGGTGAGGTGCTGGAATCCCCAGGTTGAGCAGATGCCGCAGGAAGAACTGCAGAAACTCCAGTACAAGCTCCTCAAGACGCTCGTGTACCAGCTCTACAGCTTCTCCCCATTCTACCATGACCGGATGCGTGACCACGGCGTTCATCCTGATGACATCCAGTCCCTTGAAGATGTGACCCGGCTGCCGTTCATGGTGAAATCCGACCTTCGGGACAACTACCCTGACCGTATCTTCACCGTACCCCAGGACGAGCTTGTCCGGTATCATGTCTCGTCCGGGACCACCGGAAAACCCACGGTAGTCGGCTACACCCAGCGGGACCTCGATAACTGGACCGAATCCCTTGCGCGCGCTCTCAGCTCGCTCGGAATCGGGAGAGGGGACGTGATCCAGGTCTCCTACGGCTACGGCCTCTTCACCGGGGGACTTGGCCTCCACTATGGAGCAGAACGGATCGGCGCCACCGTGGTTCCCACCAGCGTGGGGAATACCGAACGCCAGATCGAGCTGATGCAGGATCTCCGGGTCACCGCGATCGCCTGCACCCCCTCCTATCTCATCCACATGGGAGAGACGGCCGAGAAGATGGGGATCTCCATCCAGGACGATACATTCCTGAAAGTGGGGATTCTCGGCGCAGAACCATGGTCGGAAAAGATGCGTATGCGCATCGAGGAGACGCTCGGGATCAAGGCCTATGATATCTATGGCACGAGCGAACTCTCAGGACCGATGTTCTGCGAATGCCATGAGCAGCGGGGGATCCACGTCTGGGGTGACCTGGCGCTGATCGAGATCATCGACCCGGAGACCGGAGAAGTGCTCGGGCCGGGGGAGAGGGGTGAACTGGTCTTTACCATCCTTCAGAAGGAAGCGCTCCCCATGATCCGGTGGCGGACCGGGGACATCACCACCATGACCACCGAGACCTGTGCATGCGGAAGGACGCACCCGAGGATCGGACGAATTACCGGTCGTGTGGATGACATGCTGATCATTCGCGGGATCAATGTCTTTCCCTCGCAGGTCGAGACCGCGCTGCTCGCGGTCCCGGAGGTCAGTGAGCACTTCCAGATCGTGGTCGACCGCAAGGGCGCCCTGGACAACATGCTGGTACGGGTCGAGGTGAGAAGCGAGGCATTTTCTGACAAGATCACCGACCTCATGAAGATCAAGGATAAGGTGGCCCACAGGCTCAGATCAGCACTGAATGTTGCGGTGAACATTGAACTCGTGGAACCAGGGTCACTCCCACGGTTTGAAGGCAAAGCCAAACGGGTGATCGATAAGAGGGTGTTGTAGATGGAGAGGAAAGAATATATCATCAAACAGATCTCGGTATTTTCTGAGAACCGTCCCGGCAGGCTCGCTGCCATGGCAAAAGCGATGCAGGAAGAGAAGATCAATATCTTTGCGTTCAGTATCGCGGAGGCAGATGGGTTCGGCGTGATACGGGCCCTGGTGGATAGTCCGGAAAAGGCACATGAAAAACTGACAGAGATGGGCTTCATGGTCTCCTACACCGATGTCATCGCGGTGAGGATGCGGGATGAGCCGGGCGGACTCTTTGAGATCGCAAAGATCCTCGGAGACGCGGGGATCAATATCGAGTATGCGTATGCCTACAGCGGGCGGAACGTCGCCGTCCTCATCCTGCGGGTGGATCTCGTGGAGGACGCGGTTGACCGGCTGCACGAGTATGGTGCCGAGCTGCTGAAGGCCACCGCGTTTTCCTGACCTATTTTTTCTCCCATTTTAAAAGTTCCATCACGTGGGAGAGGGTGCTTCCCCTCCGTATCTCCTCCCTGATCCGCTCTTCGGTCTTCTTCACCTCCAGAGACCGGCGGGCAATCTCGTATGCACGCTCTTTCGGGACCACCACCACGCCGCTCTCATCCCCCACGATCCAGTCACCCGGGCGGACACGCTGGCCGCAGCACCTGATCTCGGTATTGATCTCCCCAAGACCCTTGGGCTCTCCTGCATTCGGTACCTTTGCCCTTGCAAATACCGGGTAGCCCATCTTCCTGATGTCGTCCACATCCCGGACTGCGCCGTCGATCACCACCCCGGAGATACCGCGGTTCCTGCAGCTCAGGGTCGCCAGCTCGCCCCACGGGGCAACCTCCGTGGCCCGGTCATTATTGATCACGACGACGTCGCCCTCCCCCGCGATATCGATGGCCTCCACCGGCTTTGCCCAGTCACCGGCAATGGTCTGGACCGTGACGGCTCGACCCACCATCTTCACCTCCCCACAGATAGATTTGAGCGAGTGCATCGCCCCATTGCGGTGCATAGCGTCTGAAATATTGGGCGTCGAGACTGCCATAAAAATCCTTCGTATGGCCTCCTCCTGGCTCTCCTTCTCTTCGGGCCGGACTGCCGGGTGATCAATGGCCTCCCGCACCCCCTTCGTGGAAGCCGTCACGTCCGCTGACCGGACGATAGAACCCCCAACGATGATGATCGTGGCGCCATGCTCTACCGCCTGGGCGGCAGTCCCTGCATCGAGCCCGCCCGCCACGGCGATGGGGACCTGTACCGAACCGGCGAGCGCGGCGAGGAGATCAAGTGAATTTTTTCCGATCATCTGCTGGTCGATCCCCACGTGGGCATTGATGATATCTACGCCCAGCGATTCAAGGGTCTGTGCACGGAGAACAGGGTCGGCGACATTGATCAGGTCGGCCATGATCTGGACGCCGTAGAGCCCCGCCGCCCGGATCGCTTCCGAGATGACACTGTCATCGGCATCGGCAAGCACGCAGACCACATTTGCGCCGGCCTTGGCCGCCATCTCCACCTCGATCGTGCCGGTATCTGCGATCTTCATATCGGCGACAATCGTCTTCCGGGGAAATGCCTCGCGGAGACTGCGGACCGCATTCATCCCCTCGCTTTTAATCAGCGGGGTTCCCACCTCCAGCCAGTCTGCACCGCCCTCTGCCGCCTCTCCTGCAATCTGGAGAGCCCTCCGCAGATCAACGAGGTCGAGCGCCACCTGGAGGATTGGTCCTTTCATAAATTCCACATTTGAAAGGGGAGACCATAAGACTTGCTGGCCGTAAATGAAGGGTTTTTCTTCCTTCCCATCGAAGCTATCGCGGATAATACCATGGGCAGGGGAGACTGGATCGAAAGAGAACTCCCGGAGATCATCAGGCGTCTCCGGAGTGCCGAAAGTCGCTCACATCTCCTGCAGGTGCTCTACGCGGAGGTAAGCAGGTACAGCCTTTCTGACCTCCAGCGGCTCCGCGGCGTGGTCGAGCACGAATACAGGGGTCTTTGGCCTGCATACCGGAAAAAGCTCTACCCCAAGACGATGGAACAGATATTCGGGGCGCATCACTGCCTCATCTGTCTGTACCGAAGAGGGAGAGAAGAGATACCTGGTGAGGAGCTGCCGGATACCTATTCCGACTTCTGTGGAATGGTGGAAAAGAGCGTTACCGCGACGGACGTCCAGAACCCGCGGCTCACGCTGCTCTACTACCTTCTCTCTGCATTCACCATCTTCGTGCAAAAACAGCCCGGGCACCCGGTGGGAACGCCGTTTCCCGGAGGCGAGACGGTGTGGGAGCGGAATGGCGAATATTTCTGTCCTGTCAGGGAGAAGGAAAATGATGTGGAATCTTCCATCTGCCCCTACTGCGTGGCAAAACCCACCCGCTAGTCCCTGCCTGCGAATCGATCAAAGAACGTGATATCATCGAGGTCTTTCTTCCTTGTCAGGGAGATATCTTTTGGAAATCCGGCAGGGATCAGCGAGACCAGCGTGTATTCAGGAGGGACGCCCAGCAGCTCGCGGACCGATTCTGCATACTCCTTCTTGTCACCCGCCACCCAGCATGATCCCACGCCGTGCGACCACAGACCAAGGATCAGCTGTTCGGTCGTCGCACACCCGTCTTCCAGGTAATACTTCGCGTCACGTTCTGCGAAGACCGCAAAGCAGAGTGCGGCATGGGCGATGAACTTGCCATGATCGGTCAGATCAGCGATTGCCCCGAGAAGAGAGCGATCCCTGATGACACCAAAAAGCCATGGCTGCTCATTTCTTGCCGAAGGTGCCTGCCTTGCACACTCGAGGGCATCCCCTATCGCCTCCTCCGGTACGGGGATATCCTTGTATGACCGCACACTTCTCCGTGATTTGATCACTGTCACGCCAATGTTCATAGAGGGCTCTTTCTCTCTGGTCGGGATAAAATGTTTCGTCACAGTCGCAGGAGCCCGAGAATAAATTCCAGGAAATTTTCTGCGCCCTGCACGATCACGACGCCCGGATCAATACCCAGTACAGGGAATATGAAGATGAAATAGGCAATCGTGCCGATGGTGCTCCCGAGATTCGTGATAGCCGCCACGAGAACCACCCGGAAGAGAGGGACTTTCCAGAGCTCGCCGAACGACTCCGCATCGATGATGCCGCGGAAATCGGCGGCCGATGGCTTCCTGATCCGTGCCTCGGTGATGGCGGCAAACCAGCCCGCAGCCATCAGCGGATTTAAGGATGTCAACCATGAAACCCCGAACGCGGTGAGTGCCGAGAGCGGGTGCCCCCCGGCAAGGAGGGCGCACACCGCACTTGGCACTCCGTTGATCAGGACCCAGTACAGGAGAGCGAGGCCAAGCACGGAAAGCCCCACACCGGAAAAACCGATCAGGATGAGAAGGGCTGTAAAGAGGATTGCAATACCGAATCCGAGAAATCTGGCCCAGGGAAGCGTGTGCGGTTCCTGTGTCAGCTTCTCCATCGAGGGGAGCGTTTCAGGTTGCTGGAGGTAGCGGAGCACCCCCTGCACATGGCCTGCTCCCACCACACCCAGGATCCTCTCGTGCCTTCTGGAAAGGGCCAGCAGGCGATGGGCGATGAACGCGTCCCTTTCATCAATAAGCGCCTGAGCACCACGCGGGGAGAAATGGCGGAACTCCTCGAGTGCTGCGGAGAGCACGTCCTGCTGGGTGAGCGTATCCACGTCAATCTCGTCCCTCCCATATCCGGTAATGGAGACGATGAGAGCGCCGAATATCTTGATCTTCTCCCACAGGCTCATCATTCTCCAGAACCGCTTCAGTGTCAGGCGGAGATCCCTGTCCACGAGGGCGACCGGAATTTTCTGCTCCTCTGCCGCCTGTATCGCCGCGAGCATCTCTGCCCCCGGCTCGACCCCCACATCCGCACCGATACGCCGCTGGATATAGGCGAGAAGCCACTGGACAAGGAGCTGGGAAAATTGACCTGCGCGAAGGATTTCATCGACCGAAGCCTCCCTGCCTTCCTTTTTCAATGCCGCATACCGTGGAGGATCAAGCTCCACCGCCACGATGTCGGGGATAAACTCCTCGATGGCTGCATGCACCTCATCAATACTCTTCTGGGAGACGTGGGCCGTCCCTACCAGCCTGATCTCACTCATGAACCGGTTTTGCCCCCTCGCTATCGATGACTACGCACCCTTCGGGGGGGAGGACTTCCCGGGAGAAATGTCTCCGTATCTCTTTCTCCTCTTGTTCTCCCCTGATCTTGCGGGAGAGAAGCGTCCCCGCAAGGTGGTACGCATCCTCCCAGGAGATCTCGCCCCCGAGCCCCCGGCATTCAAAAACCGCAAGACCTTCATCGGTGAGCATGAACGGATAGGTACGGCAGATCTCCGGTCTTCCCTGGTAGATCGAACATCCACCCTCCTCGAAGAATCGGCAGCTCCCTTCTCTCTTCTGAAGTACCCAGGCAAATGTGATCCGGCACCCGGATTCGGAGGTTAAAAATTCAGGATACGGGTCTGCACATGATTCCCAGCCCCTGCCGGATACCGCCATGATCCTTCTCACCTCCTTCGCACCCACCAGTACACGGAACGCTGCGTCGGGATGGTCCCTGCAGCAATCACCGCACCTGGTGCATGCAAACCCGGTCTTCCTGATCTCTCCTGCAATACTGGTAAGAGCGTCCATGTAATTACTGTAATTCGCGGGTAATCCGGTCAAAATTCTCATATACGCGCCGGCCATCCAGACTATGGCTCACTTCGGGGTGCCACTGGATCCCGTAGATCTTCTCCTCCACTGATGCGATCGCCTCCACGCTGCAGATGGAGGAACAGGCAAGTACACGGAACCCTTCGGGCACCACGCTCACCTCGTCCGCATGCGAAGCCCATACCCGTATGGTGTCCGGATAGCCTGCAAGGATCTCATCCTGGTCCATGATCTCCACCGTCACAGAGCCATATCCTCCTGCGGGACCGGTCTGTATGGCTCCTCCCCTTGAAACGGCAATAGTATGGAGGCCAAGGCAAATCCCCAGCACAGGAAGCCCGAGATCGAGATACTCCGGTCCCCGGCCTATGCGGCTGAACTGGGGCCCTCCGCCCAGGATCAATCCCCGGCAGCCTTCACTGATCGCCTCTGGAGGGGTCTCGTTGTCCACCATCTTCGCCTCGATTGTAAGATCGCGCAGCATCCGGAGTATAAGGTGGTTGAACTGCCCGAAATTGTTCACCACAAAGATGGGACGCATTGTACCAATAGTTGGGTCACGGAGGGATATATCAGTAATTGCGGATGAACTCGAGGATGGTTCCCGTGATCTCCTCCGGTGAATGACCAAGCAGGGACGCAAGGAACATGGCGCCCCCGGCACCCATCCCCTCCTTCACCTCGCCGATGCAGTAGCGTGCAAGCCCGCTATGCCCGAGGGTGCCAAAGTCCGGATCCACGTAGTATGCAGAGGTCCCGATCGCCTCCAGGGTCTCCTCAAAGCTGGCAGATGGATCGTCCCGCACATATGCGGTGGTGGCGATCTCCGGGATATCCATTTCCATCTCGCGGAGTATCGCTGCAAGTGCGAGCATCTGGGTGCCGCCGGCGAGGATGCACCGTCCGCGGTAGGCAGAGACAACCCCTGCCCCCACCGCGAGCATCGGATCCCCGGTACATCGGACGATATCAAGCGGATCGGTGATCCGGCCAGCCCTGATCCGCTGCTGCACCTCCCGGCAGATCTCCTCCTTGATGAAGCGGGGGTTTTCGATAAAACTCGAGCTCACCCGTGCCTCATATCCAAGCCCCCGGAGAACGCAGAGCGCGGTGGTCGTCCCCCCCGGCACACACTCCCCGAGGACGAGGAGGTCGCTGTAGTCTCCGAAGAGCCTCCCCAGGTACCGGCCCCGCAAAAAGAGTTCGCGGGCGCGGGGGACTGCATCACCCAGGCGCGGGTCCCCGCCGGTCTCCCCGTATACATCGATGCAGGGGACCGTGGGGGGGTGGGAGAGGCCGGCGTTGATGAAGATAGGAAGGATCCCGAGGATGCGCAGCACTGCGCTCGTAATGGTGGCCGGCGTCGGGCACCCGGTCGGGGTATTGGGCCTGAAGGGCATGCTGCTGACCGACCCGTTAAGAACCAGCTCGGCATCAAGGACCGGGGTGAGCAGCGTCTTCTCGGGGGAAGGGCCCGCCCCCGATACTCCGGGAACAGTGGAGAGTAACGTATTCCCGAGCACAAGAGAAAAAACCGGCCTTTCACAGGCGATATCGGGGAGAGGGGAGAGGAACGACATGATACAGTATACATCTCGCGTTGCGGCTCATTAAGGCATCCTGCCCCCCCGAACCAGGGAACAGATCATCGCAACAATAAACAGGAGAGCGAAATATGGTACTTGGGATGCGAGGGCAGGAGGAGAGAGGCGACGCGGGCGGCGGAGGGGAACGGTGAAGGCAGTCCGCGCACTCCTCCAGTTTACCACCATCCTCCCGCTGGGAAGGGGCGTGGATTTCGATGCATTTGCCCGCCATTCGTATATCTATCCCCTTGCCGGGTACGTCATCGGTGCAATAGCCGCGATCCTGGCATACCTTATGCCAGAGAGGGCGCTCGGTGCCGGCGTTGCGGTGGCGGTGGTCATTCTCCTCTCAGGCTGCCATCACTTCGACGGGCTCCTCGACTTTGGTGACGGGCTGATGGTCCACGGAGACCGAACACGGCGCATTGCCGCGCTCTCCGACCGGCTCACCGGCACCGGGGGCATCGCCCTCGGTCTGCTCGTCACCCTGCTCTCCTTTTCCGGGCTCCTCTCGGTTGCATCCATCCCCTGGACCATCCTCGCGGCCGAAGTGCTGGCCAAGGGCTCTATGGCCGTGCTGACGGTGACCGGGACTCCCTTCAAGGAGGGAATGCACCGCTACCTCCATGGTTTTGCACGCCCGTGGTTCCTTCCCGCATCGATCATGCTCTGTCTGCCCGTCCTCCTCTTCCCCCTCGGTCAGTGGGGGATCGCCGCAAGCTTCACGGCACTCCTGCTGACGGTGATATTTCTCCTCTCTCTCTCCCGCCATCTCTTTGGGGGCGTGAATGGCGATATTGTCGGCGCCGCCAATGAGATTACACGGATGACCGTCATCGTGGCACTCGCCATTGCCACATAGTACCCATATGTATTTGCCGACGTTCTGCCAATGCTTCAATCAATGATGCCTGAATACGGCGTTCATATGCGTGGAGGGGTGATCACGGAGCGGGACCCCCACCTCTGCACCGTCCGTCTCCGCATGCCCGCCGGCGTGCTTTCTTTGGAGAAAATGGAAGGGATATCGGAGATTGCAAGGAAGTTCGGGGCGAAAGACGTGCACCTCACCACCCGGCAGACCGTGGAGATCCCCCATATTCCCACCGACCAGCTCGACCGTATCGGCGAGGAACTCGAGAAGAACGGGACTCCCATCGGGTCGGAACGTGATGAAGTGGTGAATATCATTGCCTGTCCCGGTACCGAGCGCTGCAGGTTCGGCAATATCGATTCGATCCGGCTTGCACAGCAGCTGGACCAGCGGCTGTTCGGTAGAGAGGTGCCGGTCAAGGTACGCATATCCATCTCCTCGTGCCCGTACTCCTGTACAAGCCCCATACTCAACGAGATCGGGGTTGTGGGAAGGGTAGAGCCGCTGAGAATCCCCGGCCTCTGCACCGGTTGCGGCACCTGTATGGAATACTGCAAGGAATGCGCCATACGAATCGTGAATGGGGTCTCGGTCCTTGATAACGAGAAATGCATCATGTGTGGAGTCTGCATCCACTCATGCCCCTATCACCTCCTCAAGGAGCAGCACCGGCATTACGTCATCACGGTGGGGGGGCGGCGTGGACGCCATCCAAAGCTCGGTCGGGAACTGATCATTGTGGAGTCCGAGGAAGAGGTGATCACGGTCATCGAGCGTATCGTGTACTGGATCTACCGCCGTGCATGGAGCGGGCGCCTCCTCTCGGACCAGCTCGACGAGATCCAGTTTGAGGAGTTCAAAAATGATATATTAAAAGATCTGCAGAAAGCCAGCACAACCGAGCATCAGATTCGATAGAGCGGGGAATACCCCTCATTTTCATCGTCGTCGCACTCGATCGCGTCCCCGTCCCTGATGAGGGTATTGAACATGATGGCGGCGTTCAGGAGATCTTCGTCTGAAACTGACCCGCGCTTTATCCCTTTGACCTTCTCTTTCTGTGGTGCAGGGAAGATCCTCTTGCCGACCCTCACCCCGGCACAGTGGATGCAGTACGCGCATTTGCGGTACACGGAAACCCAACCGTCCGCGCATTCCACCTTCACGTCATCACCGGATTCCTCACGTTTGAATGGCAGTGTCTTCATAGCAGATGATAGATGGGGGGAGGGCCAATAAAAATATCGTTGATCGGACTCCGGCAGGCTTATTATTCGTTTTTAAGAGAGAAATGCTTTATATAGATTGCTTTCCAATATATGATACTCGTAGATATACGATTGGACGGATGCAGCCGTCGTTTAAATCTGGAGGTTTATTGAGAATGGCAACCGACAAACCACACCTCAATTTAGCGGTTATTGGTCACATCGACCATGGAAAGTCAACGATGGTGGGGAGGCTTCTCTATGAGACAGGATCCGTTCCCCAGCATGTGATTGACTCGTACCGGAAGGAGGCCGAGTCGAAGGGCAAGGGCTCGTTTGAGTTCGCATGGGTCATGGACAACCTGAAAGAGGAGCGCGAGCGTGGAATCACCATCGATATCGCACACAAGCGATTCGATACCAACAAGTTCTATTTCACCATCGTGGACTGTCCAGGCCACCGGGACTTTGTCAAGAACATGATCACCGGGGCTTCCCAGGCGGACGCCGCACTTCTCGTGGTCGCTGCCCCTGACGGCGTGATGGAGCAGACCAAGGAGCACGTATTCCTTGCCAGGACGCTGGGCATCAGCCAGCTGATCATCGCCATCAACAAGATGGACCAGGCAAAATACGAGGAGAAACGCTATAAGGAGGTCAAGGAAGATCTCTCCCAGCTCATCAAGATGGTCGGATACAAGCCTGACGCGGTCCACTTCATTCCCACCAGTGCCTTCGTGGGCGACAACATCTCCAAGAAGAGCGATAATACGCCCTGGTACAATGGTGTCACCCTGCTGGAAGCGCTTGATACCCTCTCAGAGCCTGAAAAACCGATCGATCTGCCCCTCCGTCTTCCCATCCAGGACGTCTACTCCATCTCCGGTATCGGGACCGTTCCGGTCGGCCGCGTGGAGACCGGCGTCATGAAGAAGGGGATGAAGGTCATGTTCATGCCGGCCAACAAGGAAGGCGAGATCAAGAGCATCGAGATGCACCATGAGGAGATCCCGCAGGCAGCGCCCGGCGACAACGTGGGATTCAACGTCCGTGGTATCGGGAAGAATGATATCCGGCGCGGAGACGTGACCGGGCCCAGCGATGCCCCGCCCACGGTGGCCGAGGAGTTCACTGCCCAGATCGTGGTGCTCCAGCACCCGAGCGCGATCACGGTCGGCTATACCCCGGTATTCCACTGCCACACTGCCCAGATCGCGTGCACCTTCACCGAGCTGCTCCAGAAGCTTGACCCCCGTACCGGGCAGGTGAAAGAGCAGAACCCGACCTTCCTGAAGACCGGCGATGCGGCCATCGTGAAGATCCGGCCCACGCGCCCCATGGTCATCGAGAAGGTCAAGGAGATTCCCCAGCTCGGCCGGTTTGCCATCCGTGATATGGGTACCACGATTGCTGCAGGCATGTGCATTGATATTGTTCCAAAACAGATGAGATAACCCGCAATACTTTTTCGGTGACAACATGCAGAAAGCCAGAATACGCCTCACAGGCACCGATTTCCAGAAAGTCGAGATGGTATGCAACCGGATCAAAGAGATTGCAGAGCGTACAGGCGTGAATCTGGCAGGCCCCATCCCGCTCCCCACGAAGAGGATGGTCATTCCGATCCGCAAGAGTCCGGATGGTGAGGGGACTGCCACATGGGACCGCTGGCAGATGCGCGTGCACAAGCGCCTCATCGATATCGATGCAGATGAACGCGCACTCCGGCAGCTGATGCGAATCCAGGTGCCCAAGGATATCGGCATCGAGATCGTGCTCGAGAACTGAGGAGCGGCCGTGAACGCCGCAGCTTTTTTTTATCAGCTGCGAAAACAGATCACCTTCAACAAAATCTTCGTCTTCCTTTTTCTTGCTGGCCTCGCGGTCAGGCTCTATCAACTGGACCTCAAACTCTTCCATCATGATGAGGCGGTCCACGCCTGGTTCTCGATCCGCCTCCTTACCGAAGGAACCTACCGGTATGACCCGATGTTCCACGGACCCCTCCTCTACTACCTGACGGCCGGCATGTTTTCGCTGCTCGGTGCCAGTGACCTTGCGGGGCGTATCATCCCTGCCCTGCTCGGGTCGCTCCTCATCCCCCTGCTCTATCCACTCTACACGCTGGGGTATCTGGATAAGAAACAGACGCTCATCGCTGCGCTCTTCCTTGCGGTCTCTCCCTCGATGATCTATTTCTCCCGGTTCCTGCGCAATGATATCTTCATCGCATTCTTTACGCTGTTACTCCTCGTCTCAGTCCTCTGCTATTTTGAACGGGGAAGGATGCGCTATGCGCTCCTCGCGGCAGTTGCCGTTGCCGGGGGGATGTGCAGCAAGGAGAACATGCCCATCGTGCTCGCAATCTTCGCTGCCTTTCTCATCTATGCCGTCTACTCAGGAAAGCTCCGGCTGCCCTCCGGGTGGAAGCGTGACCTGCTCGTGGGTTCCTTTGTGGCGGTCGGGATTCTGGCTCTCTTTTATTCCTCGTTTGGCCAGCACCCGGAAGTCCTCGTCTCAGGGCCCTTTGAGGCGGTCAGCCACTGGATGTCCATGCACCAGCAGGAGCGGCTGGGGGGGCCTCCGTATTTCTATCTGGGCCTCCTGCTGCTCTATGAGCTCCCGATCCTCCTCCTCGCAGTGGTGGCGACCGGCCAGTTCATACTGGGAAGCGGTGCGATCCGGAATCCGTGGGGCAAAAATAAATCTCTTGACAATTTTGCAGAGATCGATCTATCCTTTGAAAAATGCGACAGGAGGAGGGAATTTGCCCGGTTCTGTATCTACTGGATGCTGCTTTCGCTCGGAGTATACGCCTACCTTGGCGAGAAGGTCCCCTGGCTCATCCTCCACCAGCTCCTTCCCATGATCTTCGTGGCGACCTTTCTGATGGACATGAAAAAATTCCAGGCTTCGGTGGTTTTGTCGGTCTTCCTGGTGGCCATGAGCTGGCACGTGGCATTCGTCCCCTCTGATATCAATGAGCCGATCGTGCAGGTGCAGAACTCAGAGGACCTGCGGGAGGTCATGGCGCTGATCGATAGTGCCGGGCACACCGCTATTGCGATGGACCATGATCTCACGTGGCCTCTTCCGTGGTACTATTTTGG
>JAVVFN010000120.1:0-4894 GCA_032250645.1 Methanomicrobiaceae archaeon
GTGATCAATGCACGTGCTTCACTGCAGGACGTGAGAAACACAGTGTCCACGTCCTCAAGTACTGTCCGGGACCTGACATCCATCGCGACGCGATAGGTGTGGAGAAGTGTTCCGGCACTGTCAAAGACCACGGCGACCGTCATGATGCACAACCGGGAATAAGTATATTTACATCATTATCTTCTAATCATTGAAATCGATGACGCTCGCCGGCACCGCAGAAAAGATACGCAACATGGAGATCAGGGGAGCGGGCAGAATCGCGCGTGCTGCCGTTGCCGCACTTCGTGACCATATGAACGATCTCCGTCCCGGATCGCTTGAAGAATTCCGCACAGAAGTCAGTGCAGCAGAAGATGAGCTCCTTGCGACCCGCCCAACTGCAGTCTCGCTCCCTAACGCGCTTCATTTCGTGACCAACCCTGCGAGGAGGGCAGGGACACTCGAGAAGGCGCGACAGATCCTCAATGACCGTGCCGATGCGTTCTGTGAAAATTCGCGCACCGCGTTGGAGCGGATCGGCAGGATCGGGGGCCGCCATATCAAAGAGGGGGATGTCCTGTTCACGCACTGTAACTCGGAAGCTGCACTCGCCTGCATCCTCGAAGCCAGAAAGGAAGGAAAGGATTTTGAGGTCTTTGCCACCGAGGTACGTCCACGAAACCAGGGCCTTCTCACCATCCAGACGCTCAATGACGCCGGGATCTCCACCCAGTATATCGTTGATTCCGCGGCCAGGTACTTCATGAACGAGGTCGATCTTGTGATCGTGGGAGCAGACGCCATTACCGTGAACGGGGCGGTCGTGAACAAGATCGGGACGTCACAGATCGCGCTTGCCGCATATGAAGCACGTACCAATGTAATGGTTGCAGCAGAGACCTACAAATTCGCTCCCCGCACCATCCTCGGGGAATTTATCGAGATCGAAGAGAGGCCGGACGATGAGGTGCTCGCACGCGAGAAGGCAGAACAGCTTCCGCATGTCAGGGTGAGGAACCCTGCATTTGATGTGACGCCGGCGCGGTATGTCGACCTTATCGTCACCGAGATGGGGGCAATTCCTCCTGAACTCGCGTACCTGATCATTCGTGAGCATCTCGGCTGGAGTATCGAGGAATTCCAAAAGACCTTTGAGATTGATCACAGAGAATAGAGGTGAAGATGATATGCCAGATGTAATTGCGACGTATTATTTCATTCCTGACGCCAGGACCACTCCAGAGAAGGCCGCACAGGCCATCTGCGAGGAGGAAACCACAGGTACCTGGACCGAGATCACGACACGGCATGACTATGTCAAAAGGCTCGACGGGAGCGTAGAGAGCGTGAGAGAGGAGGGGAAGGGGTACGTGACCAGGATCCATTTCCCTGCAGAGATCTTTGAACCCGGCAATATCTCACAGTACCTCTCGGTCTTTGCAGGCAACCTCTTCGGGCTCTCCCGGCTTGAAGCGGTGCGTCTCCTCGATATCGATCTGCCGGAATCACTGGTTCCCTTCAAGGGCCCAAAATTCGGGATAGAAGGGATCAGGAGACTCATCGGTACCAAGGACCGCCCCCACATCGGGACCATCGTCAAGCCGAAGGTGGGGCTGACACCCGAAGATACTGCGACCGTTGCCTATCAGGCGGCTATCGGGGGGGTGGACTTTGTGAAGGACGATGAGACCCTCACCGACCAGTCGTTCTGCCCCTTTGAAGAACGGGTCCCTGCAGTCATGGAGCGGCTGGACCAGGCAAAGAGCGAGACAGGGCGGCAGGTTTTATACGCCGTGAACATCTCCTCACGTGCAGACCAGATTGTCGAACGTGCAAAAAAGGCGATTGACCTCGGAGCAAACACTATTATGATCGACGTGATCACTGCCGGATTCTCTGCGCTAGAGGCACTTTCGGATGACCAGTCCATCAAGGTGCCCATTCATGTGCACCGCACCATGCATGCGGCAATGACCAGGAACCCGCACCACGGGATCGCAATGAAGCCAATCGCAAAGCTGGTCAGGATGCTGGGGGGAGACCAGCTCCATACCGGGACGGTGAGTGGCAAGATGGAACATGATGCCGTAGAGGTAAAAGAGATCAACGATGCGCTCACCTCCCCCTTTTACGGGATGAAGACGACATTTCCTGTGGCAAGCGGAGGACTTCACCCGGGAAAGGTCTATACCGAACTTTCCACCCTCGGGACCGATATCGTGATCCAGGCAGGAGGCGGGATCCACGGTCATCCGGACGGTTCCGCCGCAGGCGCCCGGGCAATGCGCCAGGCAGTTGAGGCTTTTATGAAAGGGGTGCATGCAAAAGAGTATGCCCTTGACCATTACGAGCTCGAACGTGCGCTGAAGCACTGGGGAACAGAATAATTCAGGTGAGTATTTATGGAGATTCCATTCACGAAATTACACGGAAACGGGAACGATTTTATCCTTGTTGATGAATATCTCGGGTACATCATCCCTGATGAGATGAAAGGCGAATTTGCACGTCTGTACTGCGACAGGAGATTTGGTATCGGAGCGGACGGGGTGCTCTATCTCTCGCTAGCACCGAGTAAAAACCTGAAAATGCGCCTTTTTCAGCCTGACGAGAGTGAGGCCGAGATGTGCGGGAACGGCCTGCGCTGTTTTGCAAAATACGCATATGACAACCGGTACACCCGGGAGAAATGCACGGTCGAGACACCTGTCGGCCTGATCGAGGTTCAGATGGGATATGTGGACGACCACTTCTCTGCCACCATTCGTATGCCAGACCCGGAGTTTGACCGCCCGAAGATCCCTGCAAAGGGAAAGGGGGACTATGTCGAGGAGATTGCAGATTATACGGTATACGCGGTAAATGTGGGGGTCCCGCATGCCGTGGTCTTTGTACATGAGCTGGCGGAAGTCCCCGTCGCCCAGATCGCCCCCATCATCCGGCACCACCCGACATTTTCCAAGGGTGCGAACGTGAACTTCGTGGAGGTTGATAGTGAGAACAATCTCCATATCCGCACGTATGAGAGAGGGGTGGAGGATGAGACGATGAGCTGCGGTACCGGTGCGACAGCATCTGCAGCGGTCGCCCATCGCCTCGGGTATCCCGGAGTAGACGGGAAAGCATACATGGGGAAGGAAGTGCACGTGCTCACGAAAGGAGGGTCCGTCACTGTTCGTCTCGGCGATGAGACGACACTGGAGGGACCGGCGGTCACAGTATTTTCCGGGATTATTTCCTTTTAAACCCTTTTTCTATAATAAGAAAATCAAACGCCCGGTCCTCAGGCAATGAACGGTGTTTCTCGAGGATCGCGCGCCTTCGGGCGTTCACCTTCTCAAATCTGACGATCACCTTTGAGAGGTGGCGGAGGATCGTCCCCCCAAGACCCACGAGAAGGTTCCTGTCGATATCGAGGTAGACCTGGTTGGTGATGATGACCGGGATATTGTAACGGCGTGCATACCCGAGAAGGCGGAGGAGCTGATAACCGAGCCGGCGCTGGGCATCACCCCCTGCACCGACCTCCGGCCTGTACAGGCCGGTGGCAGAGTCAAGGATGATGAGTCCGATCTCGGTGGATTTGAGAACCTTTTCGCATTCTCCGATGAAAAAGCCCTGCTGGTCGAAATCAGCGGGTTCGTAGAGCAAGAGATTCGAGGCCAGCGACTCTGTCTCATCCCCGGCAATCTGCCTGAACCTCTCAGCAGAGAACCCCTCGGTATCAAGGTATATGACCCCCCGGCCATTCCTCAGGCATTCTACCGCGCAGATGATACAGGCCGCACTCTTTCCGCTTCCTGCCTCACCGTAGAACTGGTGGATAACCCGCGGTTCGAGGCCTCCTCCGAGCAGATCGTCAAGATCAGGTGATCCTGTGGGTACCCGTCCATTCTTCACATTACTCCTCCCTGGCCTGCGTTGCACGTTCCCGCCATGCATATTCCGCGATCCTCTGCACCTCGCGAAGGGGCAGGCTGCACCTTCGTGCACATTCCAGCGCGTCCTCGTACTCGGCCTTGACAGAGACCAGTTCACCTTCCAGTGTGGCGATCTTCACGCGGACGCAACACTCACAGCCTTTGGCACGGATATTGACCGTCTCCACAGAGCGTGCGACGGTGAGGCGGTGGACAGCCGGGGTCACCCTGACCCCCAGTGTCCCGGTCTCTATCATGAGGATCTTTGAGAGGCGGACAGTATCTGCAGGAGAAGAGATCACTCTCACCAGGTACCCCCACCTGCCTTTTTTCATCATCAATGGGACCGCGGATGCATCACGGGCCCCTGCATCCATGAGGGATGCAAGCGCGGCGGCAAGCACCTCCCCGGTGATGTCGTCCACATTTGTCTCGAGGATATCCACCATATCCCCCCTCCCCTCTCCCGCGGGGGAGAGGAGCATTGCACGGAGCACATTCGGGCGATCAGGAGGGTTGCGGGACCCGGCTCCATACCCGATCGCGGAGATCTGCACCGGCAGATCGGGAAGGTCTCCTCTCGTCGCCAACTCGGCCAGGATTGCCGCTCCGGTGGGGGTGCACAGCTCCCCCTCCTCCCCGTTCAGGCGTGCCGGGATACCCGAATCCTGCAGAAGTGCCAGCGTGGCAGGGGCAGGAAGGGGATACGTGCCATGCATTCCTTCCACTGTGCCGCTCCCCAGCGCGACCGGGAGGATCACCACCTCCTCAGGAGAGAGGGAATGGAACGCGGCGGCAACCCCCACCACATCGGCAATGGCATCATCAGCCCCCACCTCGTGGAAATGAGCTTTTCCCCCGTGGATCGCGCGTTCTGCTTGATCCATGCGGATAAACAGCCGTTCTGCCCACTCCCTGACCTGGTCTGGCAGGCCGCACGTCCGGATACGGGCAAGAACCTCATCGAGGCTGCGCTCGACGACGGGTGCACG
>JAVVFN010000121.1:0-4790 GCA_032250645.1 Methanomicrobiaceae archaeon
CTCGAATTCAACCCCTCATGCAGGACGGGGGAGGCGTCCCCTCCCCTTTCCACCCCCGCCGGAGAGCCGCCATGGCGCACAGGACAGGAGGGGCGTACACTGCCACCCGGTACGCCGCCCGTCACCGGACCCTCCGGCGCTTCGATCATGCTCCCGAGAGGAAAATTCTTCTCGAAGATCGAAGACGTTCCCCTCTCGGCCATCCTTGAGGACCTCAAGACATCGCAGTTTACCGGCTATGCCCTTATCCAGATCAGAGCAGGGGAGATCACCCTGGTGACGGACGGTGGGGCCATCCTCCTCGCCCATCTTCCCCCGGGGCAGGGGAGCGATGCACTCCCGCTGATGCAGCAGTACAGCGGGGAGAGGGTCAATGCAGATCTCTACGGCCTCACACCTGCACAGATGAAACTTGCGCTGGAGTTCAACCACGACTTTCGGATTGAGACTGCCGCAAAGAAGAGTGTTCTCCGGATAAAGCCCCAGAGAATGGGAGTAAAGCCGCCCAAGAGAGAGAGGATTGCGGCAGCCCCCCTCCAGGCGGGATCTGATATCGAGGTACAGCTGAGGGTGCTCGACACCCTGAACGTGGACGTGATGACCGCCCAGATCAAAGAGGACTTCCGGGGCGTGGTGGAGGACCTCGACCTCGGCCACCTGCTCGAGGGAGACATGAGTGGCGGGGAAGAAGATCAGAAGGGGGCGAAGAAGCAAACAGGAAGGGAAGACCATGGATTTTAATTTTTTTGTGCTTACCGTGCTCTTTACGCTTGTCTTCATCCAGATCCTGCTCGGCATTCTCTTTCTCAGGCTGTACCGCTCGATGGAGAGTGCTACTCCGGAAGGACGCAGGGTCGCAGGAATCGGGAAAAAAAAGACATCTGGAGAGCCGACGGGCGGGGAGGGGGAGGGGTGGCGTGCGCCGCTCGAGATCGATCTCATCAAGGGCCGCCGGGATATCCAGGAGAGCATGCAGGCATTCTGCGAGAAGTACGGGATCGACTCCTTCACGCTGGCGTCAGGTGACGGCCTTGTGATCGCCTCTTCGCTCCCCCACCCGGATGAGAAGGCGGCACACTACAGTTACCTCTTCTCCAACGGCATTGAGCCTAAAAACCCCGGGGTCAGGCTCTTCGGATTTGACTTCAATGACGATCTGGTAGTCGGGATCGTGCGGGCAGGCGGCCAGATCCCCCCCGAATGTATCGAGGCGATGAAGGGAGAGGCCGTAAATGTCCTCACCTGGTGGCTCTGAACCCGAATAAGGGCGATTGAATCCACATCCTTAAATATTTTCAAAACATTGATTTTTTAATAAATAAAGGGAGATTTTTATGGTCCGGGCAATTACCATCGCATCTGGCAAAGGGGGAACCGGAAAGACAACCCTGACAGTAAACCTGGGGACGATGCTCGCCTCTTTTGGAAAAGAGACCTATATCATGGACGCAGATGTGGGCATGGCAAACCTGGGGATTGTCCTCGGGCTCGAAGACGTCCCGATCACACTCCACGAAGTCCTTGCCGGGAAGGCTCCCGTATCTGAAGCGATCTACGAGGGGCCGAACGGCGTGAAGGTGGTCCCGAGCGGGATCTCCCTGAAGGGCTTCCAGAACGCAAACCCCGACCGGCTGCGTGATGTCATGCGCGAACTTGTCGGACGGTGCGAGTATCTCCTCATCGATGCTCCCGCAGGTATCAGCAGGGATGGCGTAATCCCCCTTGCCATCGCAGACGAGGTGATCCTCGTGGTGAACCCGGAGCTCTCCTCCATCGTGGACGCGCTCAAGACAAAGATCCTCACCGAGCTTGTCGGCGGCCATGTCCCGGGTGCCATTCTCAACCGTGCCACCATGGAGAACACAGAAGTCAGCCGCGAGAAGATGGAGAAGGTACTCGGGGTCAAGGTCATCGGCATCATCCCGGAGGACGCCAATGTGCGCCGCTCCTCTGCGTTCAAGACCCCTATCGTGATCAAGTTCCCCCAGTCTGAGGCGTCGGTCGCCATCAAACGCATCGCAGCCTCGATCTCCGGATCAACGGTCCCCGAAGAGGTCTCCTCAGATGCTTCCACGGAAGGATTCCTTGACCGCCTTGCCCGATCGCTCTTCAGAGGGAAATAGGGATGCAGTTCCAGGAAGTGCTCCTGATCCTGTTCGGATTTGCAATAATCTTCCTTCTCTTCCTGGTCGCGGTCATGCAACGCAGAATCAACCAGCTCCTGCGCGATGTCGACCGGATCAGCGGCAGGATGAGGGTGACCAGTACCGAACTGGAAGCCCTCACCAAGAACGTGGAGGAGATCAAGAAATTAAAATTCTAGTGCTTTTTTATGAATTTTCAAAAATTAGATAAACAATCTGCACCAATTGTATTGACGCGGGGTCATAGGGTAGCCTGGACATCCTAGGAGACTGGGGGTCTTCTGACCTGCGTTCAAATCGCAGTGACCCCATTTTTATTCTCTCGGCAGGTGTCATTTTTGCGTATCACGGACCGTTGTGTTGATTGTCTGCTCTCCCGGGTGGAGTATGAATGCCGGCTTGCAGGTGCGGATACGGCGCGTTGCGCCCGTACAGTGGACGCCTGCGCCAGCCTGCTTGCGGAGATTGCCGGAGAAGCGGTCCCCGCCCCGGTCATTGCGAGCAGGATCCACCGGCTGGCATACCGGCTGATCGGCAATCCCGACCCCTACAAGGAGCTCAAGGAGGAGAACATGAAGGTGGCCCTCCGCTGTGCCCGCAGGGTGCAGGGGTCGCTCTCCGGTTTCCGTGACCTTGTGCTCGCATCGGTCATCGCGAATACTCTTGATTACGGGTCACTGGAGCACCAGGTGACCGATGATTTCGAGGGGTTTTTCCAGGATGCGTTCTCCGCGGACCTTGCGATCGACCACACCCCGGCCATGCGGCCGAGGCTGGAGCGCGTGGTCTACCTCTGCGACAACTGCGGCGAGATCGTCTTTGATGCCATGCTGCTCCGTCATCTGGTCTCCGCGGGCTCCCACCTCACCGTGGTCGTAAAAGGGGCTCCCATCCTCAACGACGCCACCTGCAGGGAGGCCGGGCTCCTCGGTCTCCACCAGATCGCGGATGCCGTGGTCACCAATGCAGGGCCGGTGGCAGAGCTGGGGGTCAATTGCGCATTGGCGCCGGAGGAACTGATCCATGCCATCAGGAGATCTACTCTGGTCATCGCAAAGGGCATGGCCAACTACGAATCGCTCTCAGAGGAGCGCCTAGGAGTGCCGGTGGCATACCTCCTGTCTGCAAAGTGCGTCCCCATCGCCCGCAGCATCGGGGTTTCTGTGGGCTCGATGGTGGCGTATATGCCAGGGCAGGGTTAAAAGGGGGCCGACCCGGTGGCCCTGCGGTAATGCTCGATCATCTTTTTGATAAGAGAATTCTTTGGGTCGATCGAGCATGCCCGTTTCAGCACCTCCGCGGCCTTATCCTGTCGCCCGAGGGAGAGGTACCGCTTTGCCATCTCCAGCAGGATGTCGAGGTTGTTGGGGTCCATCCGGTAGCCCCTGACCAATAGTTTCAGCGCTTCTTCGTCCTTCTTCTCCAGTGTGGAGAGGAAGTAATAGAGTGCCGGCTGGTTCGGCTTCAGGCGCATGGCCTTTTTCAGGGCCTCTGCCGCCTCATCCACGCGCTGGAGATGGATCAGTGCGATGCCGTAGCCGAGCCAGAGCTCGCCATCGTACTCAAAGAGGTCTTTTGCCTTCTCGAATGTCTCCAGCGCCCTCTCGTGCTTCCCCATCCGGAGAAGCGCGATGCCGCTGCGCATCCATGCCCTGAAATTTTCTGCCTCTTCGCTCGCACTTTTGCTGTAACACTCGTACGCTTCCTCGAAATGTCCCATGGCCAGATAGGTGTCCCCCTTGCCGATGAGGAAGTCGGGATGGCCCGGGATTGCTTTGAGGGCGTTATCAAAAAAGGTCATCGCTTCTTCATATTCACGAATGGATAGGAGCGTGACCCCTTCGTTATACCAGCCCAGTGCATAGCGTTTATTCTTCGGAATGGCCTTCATGGGAAGTACAGGCTCCTCTCCCCGTAGATGATGGGGTACGGATGAGGCAATATTGATGCGCGGAATTAATATGACTTGTGATTAATCGAATGAAAAATCAGGTTCAGAGGTGGAGAAGGTAGGGAAGCAGGATGATGGAGAGGATCATCAGCAGCATCACCCAGCTGACCCCTGCCACCACCATCTTTACCACAGGCTCCCGTTTCCTTCCCGGGAGGAGTTTTCTGACACCCTCCTGCATGATATATCCGCCGTCGAGGGGGACCATGGGGATCGCGTTGAAGATGCCCACATTGATGTTAATCCAGGCCGACCAGAAGAAGAGATGGGCTAATCCCCAGTAGAAAGGAAACGGTTCGACGAAATAGGTGGTCTCCACGCTCTCGAATGCAAGGACCCGGAGGTACTTGCCGCCCAGGCTGGTATCGAAGGGGATGGTGATGAACCTCAGAAACCCGAGCGGGGAATCAAGCGAGTCCATGAGGGCATTCGCTGTCTCTGCGTCGAAGTAATAGATCCCCATAAAGCCCGAGTCCCGCCCGTCCATCTCTTCGGGCCACTTTCCAAGGGTGAGCGTATAGTCTGACTGTTCCTCCTCATGGACGGCCGAGATCGTCACCTCATCCCCGGGCAGGGTGCCCTCCAGGAGGCCGGATATCTCCTCGCGGGAGTCGACGGGGAACCCATTGACCGCGACGATGCGGGAGTTCGAAGGGATGCCTGCAAGGTCGGCAGGGGAGTCCTGGTAGATGCCG
>JAVVFN010000122.1:0-4788 GCA_032250645.1 Methanomicrobiaceae archaeon
CGACTGGCTGGTCCAGGAGTACCCGGCCGGCACGTCCCTGCTCGCCTCCTGCAGGGAGCACGAAGTCCCGATCTTCATCCCGGCGCTCTGCGACTCTTCGATCGGTATCGGCCTCGTGATGGCGCGGCGCGAGGGGATCGGGATCGAGGTCGACCAGCTGGCGGATGCAGACGAGATCACCCGGATCGTAGAGTCTGCGGAAAAGACCGGGGTCGTGTACATCGGCGGCGGTGTGCCGAAGAACTTCATCCAGCAGACACAGGTCATCGCCTCCATCCACGACCATGATCTCGGAGGGCATGCGTATGCAGTCCAGTTCACGACCGATGCCCCGCACTGGGGCGGGCTCTCCGGGTGCACCTTCGAGGAAGCGATCAGCTGGGGAAAGGAAGCCCCCTTCTCTCCCCGGGTGCAGTGCTTCTGCGATGCGACCATCGCGCTCCCCCTCGTCACCTCGGGGCTCATCTCCCGCGGTCTGGTGCGGGGGAAGGTCCCCGGGCTCCCCTGACCACAATTATTAAAAAAGTGCCGGTCATATAATACTGAACACATTTCATGGAGCGGCATTCCTGCTGCGAGTATCGAAAGATGCGAGATTCACTCTGTTGAGGTAGCCAAGCTAGGTATGGCGCGGGTTTGCTAAACCCGTGTTCCTTGCGGGACTCGAGGGTTCAAATCCCTCCCTCAGCGCTCCAGAGCAGATCTCAAAAGAGGCGTTTGGAATGGTAGAAGAAGAAGAAATAAAGTATTTCGTTCGGGTGAAGAACACCGACCTTGACGGGACCAAGTCGGTCTATATCGCACTGACCGGCATCCCCGGAATCGGCAGGCACACCTCAGGAGTTCTCGCGAGGCTCGCCGAGGTCGACCCGCATGCCACGCTTGGAAAGCTCGACGATGCCTCGATCGAGAGGATCCGGGAGAGTGTGGAGGGCTATTCGGACCATGTCCCGGTGTGGATGTCCAACCGGCCAAAGGACGTCTATACAGGGGAATCAAAACAGCTCCTCGGCGCCGACCTTCGGATGGCCATCGAGGACGATATCAACAGGATGAGGAAGATCCGCTGCTACCGCGGGATCCGCCACGAGACCGGCCAGAAGGTAAGAGGCCAGCGCACCAAGTCCACCGGGCGGACCGGAACGACCGTCGGCGTGAAGCGGAAGAAGAAGTGAGCGTGGTGATGAGATGGGGTATCCGGGTAAAAATCACAAGCGGTACGATAAACCGAAACGAAGGTTTGAGAAGAAGAGAATCGAGGACGAGACCAAAAAGATCATCGAGTACGGTCTCCGGAACAAAAGGGAACTCTGGAAGGCAGAGAGTGTGCTGAGGCGTTACCGGCGCGCAGCCCGTGACCTGCTCGCACTAGTCTCGGCGAGCACCGATGAGCGACTGGTCGAGCAGAAGCGCGAAGAGCTCCTCGGCCACCTGCAGCGGTACGGCCTGCTCGGCGAAGGCGCAGGGATCGATGACGTGCTGGCGATGAAGGTCGAGGCCGAACTGGAACGGCGGCTCCAGACCCTTGTATACCGGAAGGGATTCGCACGCTCCCCGAAACAGGCACGCCAGTTCATCACCCACGGGCATATCGCGGTGAAGGGACAGCGGGTGACCATCCCCAGTTACCGGGTCACGAGGGAGGAGGAGGGACATCTTGGATATTACGGGAGTTCGCCCTTCCAGAACACCGTCCACCCCGAACGGGCCCGCGTCGCGAAGGTCGGAGGGGGGCGGTAAGCCATGGCCGAAGGAAAGGGGAAGTGGGGTATTGCGCATATCTTCGCCTCCTTTAACAATACCATCATCACCATCACCGACCTCTCCGGGGCAGAGACCGTCACCAAGAGCAGCGGCGGCATGGTGGTCAAGCAGGACAGGAACGAAAGCTCCCCCTACGCGGCGATGCAGATGGCGACAAACGTCGCCCATATCGCGATGGACAAGGGGATCCTGGGGGTCCACGTGAAGGTGCGGGCCCCCGGCAGGGGGAAGCAGCGGAGTCCGGGGCCGGGCGCGCAGGCGGCCATCCGCGCCCTGGCACGGGCAGGCATGCGGATCGGGCGGATCGAGGATGTCACCCCTGTTCCCCATGACGGGATCCGCGCAAAAGGCGGAAGACGGGGCAGGAGAGTCTGATGGATATCATTGTGACCGGAATGGATGAGATGGTCGGGCGGTTCACCCTCCGGGGAGCCTCGCCGGCCTTCGCCAATGCGTTCCGGCGTTCGATGATCAGCGAGGTGCCGACCCTCGCCATCGAGGATGTGCGCATCTATGACAACAACAGCGCGCTCTTCGACGAGATGCTCGCACACCGGCTCGGACTCATCCCCATCAGGACCGATCTTGCCTCCTACTCCCTCCCCGGCCAGTGCGCGTGCACCGGAGCGGGGTGCCCGAGCTGCATGGCCAGCTTCACCTTGAGTGTCGAGGGCCCGCGGACGGTCTATACCCGTGACCTCATCCCGCAGGACCCGGAAGCAACACCGGTCCATGACGATATTCCCATCGTGAAGCTGGCGGAGGACCAGAAGGTGGTCCTTGAAGCCCGGGCAGTCCTCGGTACCGGGAAGGCGCACGCGAAATGGCAGCCCACGGTTGCCTGCGGATACAAGAACTTTCCGGTGATCACGATCGATGGGCGGTGTGATGCCTGCGGCATGTGCGTCGAGGAATGCCCCCGCCATATCCTGGAGACCCGGGGCAAGTCCATCGCGGTGATCGAGGGGAGGCTGGAGGACTGTTCACTCTGCAGGCTCTGCGAACGGGCCTGCCTTGCAGGCGGTATCGGCGAAGAACCGGCGATCCACGTGACCGCAGATACCCAGCGCCACCTCTTCCTGGTGGAGAGCGACGGTTCACTCCCTGTACAGAAGATCATGGAAGAGGCGCTGGTTTTCCTCAAAAAGCGCTCAGAAGAAGTGATTGAAATCCTGGACGAGATTTCCGGAGGAATGGCAGATGAAGCGAGCAGTTAAGAAGACCAACCCACGCCTGCTCAAGCTCATCTCGATGCTCTATCAGGCATCCAGCGAGCATGATGCAAAGATATGGCGTGTCATTGCAAAGAGGCTTGATTCGCCCGGAAGAAATTACGCAGAGGTCAATATCAGCAAGATCAGCAGATACGCTCAGGGTGGCGACATCATCCTGGTCCCCGGGAAGGTCCTCGGGTCCGGCGTACTCTCCCAGCCGGTCGAAGTAGCTGCGTTGAATTTCAGCAAATCAGCCACCAGTAAGATAGAGATGGCGAAAGGAACGTGCAGGAGCATCGAAGAACTCCTGAAGGACAACCCGCAGGGGAGCCGCGTGAGGATCCTGAGGTGAAGAGAATGACAACCGTAATCGATGCCGATGGACTCATTCTCGGCCGGCTCGCAAGCAATGTGGCGAGGCGCTGCCTCGAGGGAGAGGAGATCGCGATCATCAACTGCGAACGCGCGGTGGTCTCCGGACCCAAGCAGTTCGTCTATTCGCACTACCAGACCAAGCACCAGAGAGGTTCACGCGAGGGTGGCCCGTTCTTCCCCCGCCGGCCTGATCATATCCTCAAGCGGACGATCAGGGGCATGCTCCCCTACAAGAGGGAGAGGGGTGCGAACGCACTCCGGCGCGTGAAGGTCTACGTGGGGGTACCCGTGGAATTTGCCGCCAGCACCCCCGAGACGATCGAAATGGCGCATGTGGACCGTCTGAACAACCCCCAGTATGTCACGCTGGGCAGTATCAGTACCAAGCTCGGGTCGAAATTCTAGAGGTGAGGAGGAAATGATAAAGGTAATCAATACAAGCGGCAAGCGGAAGACCGCGATTGCACGTGCGACACTCGTGAAGGGCAACGGGAAGATCAGGATCAACTCCGTGCCCCTCGAGATCTACGGGACAGAACTCGCCCGCCTCAAAATCTCCGAGCCGCTCCTGCTGGTGCCCGGTGCACTCCAGGGGATCGATGTCTCCATTGATGTGCAGGGCGGAGGCGTGATGGGGCAGGCCGAGGCCATCCGGACCGCGCTTGCGAGGGGGATCCTGAAATGGCATAACGATCCCCGGATCAAGGACGTCTACATCGGGTATGACCGGACGCTCCTTGTGAATGATTCACGGCAGAAGGAAACGAAGAAACCGCATGGACGTGGAGCGCGCAAGAAGTTCCAAAAGTCTTATCGGTGAGCTGGGAGAAAAATAGAGAGGGATCGGACTTTATGATACCCATCCGATGTTTTAACTGTGGGAAAGTAATATCCACAGCGTGGGAAGAGTTTGCAAAGCGAAGAGATGCCGGAGAGGATCCCGGGGAGATCCTCAACGATCTCGGCCTGGATCGGTACTGTTGCAGGCGGATGCTGCTGACACACAAGGAGATTATCGATGATCTCATCCCATACCAGTGAGGGGTCGTGGGGTAGCCTGGACTATCCTATGGCGTTCGGGATGCTGTGACCTGAGTTCGAATCTCAGCGACCCCATTTATTATCAAAACCATGCATTTTGAGGATTAAGAATGCAATCTTACACTCGATATGAAAGAGCCAGGATTATTGGAGCACGTGCTCTGCAAATATCGATGGGCGCCCCGTTACTAATCAAAACATCAAAAATTGACCCGCTCGAGATAGCTATCGAGGAATTCCAGCAAAACATTATTCCCATCACCGTGAAGAGGAAGTAGGATTTGAATGACCGTAATACGCGAGATTCAATTAAGATCGATACTGGACAGCAGGGGAAACCCCACCGTCGAGGCTGATATCTTCACAGAATGGGGATTCGGCAGGGCGGCAGCCC
>JAVVFN010000123.1:0-4759 GCA_032250645.1 Methanomicrobiaceae archaeon
TCACCAGTGCCTACGGGAGACTCAAAGAGGCGCGGGCAGATATCGCCAGGGTCGAGCGGGCAGTGGATGAGGTGAAGGCGGTTCTTGCAGAGCAGAACGGGCTTATCGCGAGGGAGAAGGCGCTGAAAGAAGAGCTGGAAGGGCTCCGGGCCAAAAAAGGGGACCTTGAAGAACAGATCCTGGAGCGGGAAGGAGAGCCCGGCTACCTTGCGCTCCTCGAGGCAGAGAAAGAGCTTGAAGCGCTCGAAAGGGAGGAGAGGGAGCTTGCGGATTTTTTCCGTATCACCGCCTCCGCCGCCGCTTCACTCCTCAAAAAGGCGGAGCATGAGGGGGGCAAGGAGGAGGTAAAGAAGGCGATCCGGAAGCTCCGCGAGACAATGGAGCAACGAGAGGTGAAGGAGACCGAGAGGATGCTCCCCGAGCTTGCCCGCTGGGAGGAAGTCATGGTGGGGATGGCAGGGAAGGGGAGACTTTCGCCCAAGAACAGGGCGGAGCGGGAGATCCTTGCAGGGGAGAGGAGGCTCTCGGAGGAATTTTCCGGGATTTTTAAACGGCAACGGGAACTCGAAGAAAAGCGCCGGGAGAAGCATGCACACATCTCCGCTTCACCTCTCAGGCAGGAGATGAGAAGCGATAAGGAACAGCGTGATTCGGTCCTCGGCAGGATTGCGGAATCGGAAGAGGAGCTCGAACGGGTCGGGGCCAGGATCGATGCGATGGATAAGGCCCTTCCCGGGCGGATCGAGAGCCTGAATTCGCAGATATCTGATCTTGAAGAGAGACCGGTCAGGGTCAAGGTTCAGACCGGATAAATAGCAGGAAGGGCCAATACTGGAACTATCAGATGAACATCGACGAACTGAAAGGAAACATGCGCCTGGCCCGGGCACCCGCATGGCTGGTGGTGCCCGTCATCTCGTTCGGCGGGATTGTCCTCGGGATGCTCTTCTCGATGCAGGATAATCCTATCCTCTCCAACCCGGGCGTGATCGGCTGCATCGCAGCCTCGTTCATCCTCGGCATCATCGCGTACTTGAAACCGAAGAAGGATCTCGTCGCGCTCCTCGCACCGATGTATGCGGTGATCATCTTCAACCCATATACAGAGTTTGAGACCGGCCTCGTGATGCAGCTGCTCTACGCGCTCACCATCACCGGAGTGGGCATCCGCCTCGAAAAAAGGTTTTCAAAGAAGCCCCAGAGCGCGATAGAATAGAAGTATTTTAGAGTGTATCAAGGCTGACCGTGGAGAACTCCTCGGCCATCTCCCTGATCTCCGTGACCCCGAACGCGGTGAGCACGGTCTTTGCCTCGAGGTCTGCCGCCACGTCGCACATGTAGTCGAGGATGTCCACCGAGAGCTCCCGGCGCTCACGGCTCTTCCGGAGCTGGTCGATCAGTCTTGTCATCTCCTCGGGAGGTTCATGGCGGAGCTTGGCGACGCTCAGCACGCACATGTGGATCCGGGTGAGGTTCCGATCAGGTCCGGTAATGGTATCAAAAAAATTCTTCAGGATCTGCGCCTGATAGACCTCTCCGGCCATGGTAAGTACATGGTCTTTTCTGCTACTTATAAACCTTGCGGTTCCCTCACCGTTTCGTAGAGACGATTTTGATGACGTCCCCGTCCGTAAGGACGTGGTTTTCCTTCACCCGCATCCGGGTCTTCGCATCGACGGCATATAAAAATCCTTCGCCGATGTCCGTGTGCACCATATAGGCGAGGTCATGCGGGGTGGACCCCTTCTTCATCAGGAAGGCGTCGGGAAGGATACGGCCGGTGCTGTCCGAGAACTTGTGCTCGTCCTCCACCGGAAAGACCACGATCATGTTCAGCAGGCCGAACACCGCCTCATTGATCGCCTGCTGGACCCCGGTGCCGCCGAACCGCTCCATCACCTCCCGGATCTTCTGCAGCCCCGCTCTCTGCGGCGGGGTGAGGGCCTGCTCGTTTACGATGGTGAAAGACGAATCTCCGGGGAGGTAGCGGACAAAGCCGGCCTCCGCCGCCTTCCGGAGCGCCAGCTCGCTCGCCGAGCTCACCATCGTGATCCCTGCCTCGGAGAGGGAGCGGAGGAGGTTTTCCGGGGCCTGGTCCGCCTTGTTCCCGAGAACCTTGGTGGGCTTGCTCGTCCGCACCAAAAGATCGCAGAACCGGAGGAGATCTTCATCAGAGCACTGCCGGAAGTTGACATCTGCCGCCATTGCCACGTCCCGGACCACCTCCACGGTGACCCCGAGGCCCGCGAATACCTCGGCAAGCGCAGCCTCGACCAAGTATCCCTTCTGCTGGCTCGACCGCTGGATCTTGGGCCAGTGCCGCTCCAGGATCCCGAAGACCCACATCACCATCTCCTGCTGCACAAAGTCGATATCGGCCAGGGGGTCGTGGGAGCCCACCTCCACCGGGTTGCCCTCGGCATCGGTGGCCCCGCTCGCATCAAGGAGGTGGAGGATGGCGTTGGCCTGCCGGAGGTGGTCGAGGAACTGGTTCCCAAGACCCCTCCCCTTATGGGCGTCGGGAACGAGCCCGGCCACGTCGATCATCCCCACCTGGATGAACCGCACGCCGTCAACGCAGGACTGGCACCCCTCCACCCCGAGCGTTTTGCAGGGGCAGGGGGCACGGACATAGGCGACCCCGTGGTTCGCATCGATGGTGGTGAAGGGGTAATTTGCGATCTCGGCATGGGCAAGCGTGGCTGCGGTGAAGAACGTGGACTTCCCGCAGTTGGGCTTTCCGGCGATGGCAAGCGATATCATGAAGAAAAAATCCTCTCCCGATAAGGTGTAGGCGCGTAAAACACTATAAATGAGTTGACCATCAAAAAATGTAATCATGGGGTATTCTGAAAAGCGCATTTATTATTTCGCACAGCCGGGAGAGGCCAATACAGAGGATGCCGCCTCCTTTGCGGTGGAACGTGCAGAGGAGCTCGGGCTTTCCACGATCGTGGTGGCAAGCACCTCCGGGAAGACCGCGAAGGTCTTCTTTGAAAAGATGAAGGGAAAGGACCTCGACCTCGTGGTGGTCACCCACGTCATCGGGTTCCGGGAGCCGGGGGTATGGGAGTTCTCCCGGAAGACGGCAGAAGAGCTCGAGGCAGAAGGCGTACGGATCGTGACCGGCACCCACGTGCTCTCCGGCCTTGAGCGTGCCCTCTCGCGCTCAGAGAGGGTGGGCGGAGGGTCCCGGACCGAGGCGATCGCAGAGGCTCTGCGCCGGACCGTGGCCGTCGGGCTCAAGGTGGCGGTCGAGTGCGTCCTGATCGCGGCCGACCAGGGCGCCGTCAGGATGGACGAGGAGGTCGTCGCGGTGGGAGGTACCTACTCAGGCGCAGATACGGTCTGTGTCATCAGGCCCGCCCATACTGCCGACTATTTCAACCTGCAGGTCCGCGAGATCGTGGCGATGCCGAGGAACCGCTGAAGGCTATGGTGCTCGCTTCGTTCCGGGAGGCGGCCGGGCTCCTCTTAAGACTGCCGGTGCTCTGGGTCAACGGGCTTGCCTGGGGCGCCATCACAGGAGCACTCATCATCCTCAGCTTCTCTCCGGAGACATTCCTCCTCGAGCGGGTAGGCATCCTGGTGATCATCGTGCTCCCTTTCTTCGTAGGCGGTGCGCTCGGGCTGGCAGGAACACGGGAAGGGGGAGCGGCAAGATTTTTCCGCGAAGGGCTCCGCCACTACTTCCCCCTGCTCCTGCCCACTGTGATCATCTTTCTGGCATGGGTCCTCACCCTCTTCCTCCTCTCGGTCACCCTGCTCATGATCGGGGTGGCGCTGGACCCGACGGTCCTCACCATGCTCCTCTCCGGGACACTGGTGCCCATCCTCTTCTTCACCTTCTTCTACGACTGCGCGGCGGTGCAGGAGAGGCGGAAGGTCTTTGACTCGATCCGCCGGAGCATCGAGTTTGTGATACTGCGGCCGTGGAAGGTAGTCGCGTTCCATGCGGTAAGCGCAGCATTCCTGCTTGCGATCTACATCGTGCTCAACCTGCTCTGGGTCGTGCTCCTCCCTGACGCGATGGGGGGGCTGACGCAGATGAACCAGACCGCCATCATGGAGCTTTCGAGGGAGGAATGGATGGCCCTCCTCGGCGAGCGCGGGATCCTGATCACCGGAGGCGTGATATCTCTCGCAATCGCGGTGGCAGTCACCGTTCTCTATGCCTTCAAGTCCACGTTCTTCGCCAAGTATGCGAGAGAATTGCAGGCCCCCGCCCCGGAGGGCGAATACGACCAGAAAGGGCGCTGGTACCGGTACTAGAGGAGGAAATAAGAGAGGAGGAGGGCAAATGCCCCTCCGCTGAAGGTGGCGATGAAGTTTGTGCCGGAGTTGCCGATCCGCCCGGCATTCTCCAGCGTCGCCCCCACCACACTGTCCACGTTGGTCCCCACGAGCCCCGCGAGCGCCACGACTGCCGCGAGGGGGAGACTTGCGATCCCGAGGAGGAGGGAAGTTGCTGCAATCACCACCGCAGCGATGAAGCCTGCCACCTCGCCCTTGAGCGTGATGCCGCCGTTTGTCCCGTGGGGGACCGGCTCGAAGGTGGTGATGAGGTAGGGCTTATGGCCGACGACCCCGATCTCGCTCGAGACTGTATCGGCAGCTGCCGAGGAGACGCTCCCGAGGAAGAGCGCAAGGAAGAGGGAGGTGCTCGGGGACCCGGAGAAGCTCGCCATCCCGTAGACGACCGCAGCGGCGACCGCCACCAGGAGGTTTGCAAAGACATTGAAGTAGCCCCTCATCCCCC